>JBGUEF010000097.1:0-10118 GCA_041821485.1 Deltaproteobacteria bacterium | reverse complement strand
CGAGGTCGCTGCCACCGGCCCGCATGATGTTTCGGAGACTGATCGCCCGGCGCGAGGCCAGACAGGCGCGGATGTCGCCCCGGGCCGTGACTCGGACCCGATTGCAGGTATCGCAGAACTCGTTGCTCATCGGAGTGATGAAGCCCACCCGGTGACCGGAGCCGTTGCGAGCCGCCATGTACCGCGCGGGCCCGTGCCCTTCGACGCCGGTGGGCGCCTCAGTGGACACCCGGCCCCCCAGAACCTCCAGCACGTCGTCGGCATTCATTCGCATGCTTTGCGGAAGCTTCGCGCCCTCCCCAAGTGGCATCAGCTCGATGAAGCGGGGGCTCGTGCCAAGGGACCATGCGAAATCGACGATGCGACCGAGCTCGTCGTCGTTACGGCCGCGAAGCGGAACGGTGTTGAGCTTCACCTCGAGCCCGACATCGAGGGCGGCATGAATCCCTGCCAAGACGCGACCCAGGTCACCACCGCGCGTGATCTCGGAGAACCGGTCGGCGTCGAGCGTGTCGATCGAGACGTTCACGCCGTGGAGCCCCGCATTCCGCAAGGGGCGCGCAAGCTCGGAAAGGCGCGTCGCGTTGGTGGTCATGACCAATTGCTCGACTTCGGTGCGCCGATGTACCAGCTCGACCAGTCGCACGATGTCTTTGCGCACCAAGGGCTCGCCGCCGGTAAACCGCACTCGGCGAATTCCCGCGGACGCAAACACCGACACCACGCGCGCAGCTTCTTCGAAGGACAGCAGGTCGCGCCGAATCGCGTGCTCATCCTCACCGCTCGGCGGCATGCAGTACACGCATGCAAGATCGCAGCGGTCGGTCACGCTGAGGCGCAGGTACGTGTACTCTCGATCGCGCGCGTCGCGCAGCAGCGGGATCGCCTCGAAATCGTCCGGTCGGGGGGGCCAGTCTTCGTAGACGGCCGAGCGACTTTCCAACTGAGGCAGGCGGTGCACCGGCTGAGTCTAAGGGCCCGTACCTGTGGGTCAACGCCGCTTTGCTCGCTTGACTTCACCGGGGCCCGGTTTCAGGCTCTTCCCTTCCACTGAATCACCGTTCATTTTCAGGAGCTCGGCGCATGGAATCTAATGGAAAGCGCGTGGCTATCGTAGCCGGATTGCGCACGCCCTTCGCAAAGCAATGGTCCGCATATCGCGAGGTCAGCGCCCTCGACCTCGCCAACATCGTGGTCTCCGAGATGCTTCAGCGAGTCGACCTCGACCCGAGAGAGATCCAACAGGTCGTCTACGGGCAGGTCGTCCCCTCGATCGAAGCCCCGAACATCGCCCGGGAGATCGTGTTGGCCACGGGGATGCCGAAGAGCATCGAGGCCTACAGCGTCTCCCGCGCCTGCGCGACGAGCTACCAGTCGGCAGTAAACGTCGCCGAAGCGATCATGGCCGGCGCCATCGATACGGGTGTCGCCGGCGGCGCCGACAGCGCGAGCAACGTCCCGATCACCGTGTCGAAGCGCCTCGCCGAGGCCCTCATGGCAGCGACGAAAGCCAGGAGCATCGGCGAACGCATGCAGGCCTTCGCCGGGATTCGCCCCCGGGACCTCGCGCCCGTGCCCCCGGCCATCCAAGAGTTCTCGACCGGCCTTTCCATGGGCGACAGCGCCGAGAAGATGGCGAAGGAAAACCACATCAGCCGCGAGGCCCAGGACGAGTTCGCGCACCGCAGCCACTCACTCGCCGCCAAGGCATGGGCGGAAGGCAAGCTCGATGACGAGGTGATGGAGGTCTTCGTTCCCAATCGTTTCAACGAGGCGATCCGCGAGGACAACCTCATTCGAAAAGACACGGCGATCGAGAAGTACGCGAAGCTCAAGCCAGCCTTCGACCGCAAACACGGCACGGTGACGGCGGCGAACAGCTCTCCGCTCACCGACGGCGCCAGCGCCTTGCTCCTCATGCGCGAGGACAAGGCGAAAGCGCTCGGCTTCGACGCGCTCGGCTTCATCCGCAGCTATGCATTTGCCGCGCTCGACCCCGCGGGCCAGTTGCTGATGGGCCCGTCGTACGCTTCGCCGATAGCGCTCGACCGAGCGGGAGTGAAGGTCTCGGACCTCGATCTCATCGACATGCATGAGGCCTTTGCCGCACAGATTCTCTCGAATACGCAGGCATTCGAGTCGGCGGAGTGGTCGCAGAAGCACCTGGGCCGCTCCGAGAAGATCGGCGACATCGATTGGGACAAGTTCAACGTGACCGGCGGCTCGATTTCAATCGGGCATCCGTTCGCAGCTACCGGAGCCCGGCAGATCACACAGACCCTCCGCGAGCTGAAGCGGCGGGGGGGTAACCTAGCCCTTTGCACTGCCTGCGCGGCGGGCGGCCTGGGCGCAGCCATGGTCTTGGAGGCAGAGTGATGGCGAACGAAGGACTCAGCATCGAGAAGCGCGACGACGGCGTAGCCATCGTTCGCATGGACATCCCCGGCGAGCCGATGAACACGCTGAAGGCCAATTTCGTCGATACCTTCATGGACGTGTTGGACTCGCTCGAGAACGACCGAGAGGTCAAGGCGATCGTGTTCACGTCCGGGAAGAAGGACAGCTTCATCGCAGGGGCCGACATCACGATGCTCGAATCCGTGAGCAGCTCGGAGGAGGGCGAGCGCACCTCGCTCGAAGGCCACAAGGCGATGAACCGCATCGAGGCCTGCTCGAAGCCGATCGTTGCAGCGATTCACGGCGTCGCACTGGGCGGAGGTCTCGAGGTCGCGCTCGCCTGTCACGCGCGCGTAGTGAGCGACAGCAAGAAAACCAAGCTGGGGCTCCCCGAGTCCCAGCTCGGCTTGCTCCCTGGCGCCGGTGGCACTCAGCGCCTCCCACGGCTCGTCGGGGTGCAACCCGCGCTCGATATGATGCTGACCGGCAAGCAGATCGACCCCAAGAAGGCACGCAAGCTCGGCCTGGTCGACGACGTGGTGCCTCCCTCCATCCTTCTCGAAACCGCGGCGGCGCTCGCGCTCTCGCGGGTCGGCTATAGGCCCAAGCGCGACAGCTTCATCGAGCAGCTTCGCGACAAGGACGCCGTCACGGAGTTCGCGCTGGCGAAGAACCCGGTGGGCCGGAAGATCCTCTTCGACCAGGCGCGCAAGCAACTGCACAAGCAGACGCGTGGTAACTACCCGGCCCAAGATTTGATCATCGATGTCGTCAAGGCTGGCCTCGAGGATGGCTTCGAAGCAGGCCTAGCCGCGGAGGCACGGGCGTTCGGCCGGCTCCTCACCACCGCCGAAGCAGCGAACCTCATGAGCCTCTTCTTCGCGACGACCGCGTTGAAGAAGGACTCCGGTGTGGATGATCCGGACGTGAAGCCGCGCGAGGTCAAGAAGGTGGGCATGCTGGGGGCCGGCCTCATGGGCGCCGGCATCGCGTACGTCACGACCTCGGTCGCCAAGATCCCCGTGCGCCTCAAAGACCGGGACGCCGACGGCGTGATGGCAGGCCTCCGCTACATCCGCGGGATCATCGACGGCCGCGTGAAGCGCAAGCGGCTCTCCGAGCAACAGGCCAACGCACTGATGCTGCAGACCACGGGAACGACGACGTACGCAGGGCTTCAGGACGCCGACGTCGTCATCGAGGCCGTGTTCGAGGACCTCGCGCTCAAGGGCCAAATGGTCCGTGATGTGGAGGAATCGGGGCGAAATGACGTGATTTTCGCGTCGAATACCTCCTCGCTGCCAATCACCCAGATCGCCGCGGCCAGCAAGCACCCCGAAACCGTGATCGGGATGCACTACTTCTCGCCGGTCCACAAAATGCCGCTGCTCGAGATTATCGTCACTGATCAGACGGCGGACTGGGTCACCGCAACCTGCGTGGACCTCGGCAAGCGTCAGGGCAAGCACGTGATCGTCGTGCGCGATGGCGTCGGCTTCTACACCAGCCGCGTTCTCGCACCGATGATGAACGAAGCCGCACACCTGGTCGCCGAAGGAGTGCCCATCGAGAAGATCGACACGGCCATGCTCGACTGGGGCTTCCCGATCGGGCCGATCAAGTTGACCGACGAGGTCGGCATCGACGTCGGCGCCAAGGTCGGGAAGATCATGCTCGACGCGTTCGGTGAGCGCATGAGTCCCCCCGACGGAATGAAGAAGCTCATGGAAGACGAGCGCTACGGTCGTAAGAACGGCCGCGGCTTCTATCTCTACGGCGACAAGAAGAAGGGTGTGGACGAGTCGGTCTACGAGCTCCTCGGCGTCAGCCCCACCAACAAGAGCGTCAGCAGCGAAGACATCGCATGGCGCTGCGCCCTTCAGTTCGTCAACGAGGCGTGCCGCTGCTTCGGCGAAGGCATCCTTCGAAGCGCCCGCGATGGCGACGTCGGCGCGGTATTCGGACTCGGCTTTCCGCCGTTCCGCGGTGGCCCGTTCCGCTTCGTCGACCAGGTGGGCGCGAAGGAGATCCTCGGGCGCCTGCGCGAGCTCGAAAAGCAACTCGGGCCCAGGTTCTCGCCGGCGCCGGTGCTCGAAGAGATCGCCCGGAGTGGCCAAACCTTCCACGGAGAGAATCCGGTTAACCCCGGACAGTCGCGCGGAAACCACAGCCAAACGGCACCTCGAGCGACCGCTTAGTGCTCGATTTCCCAAAGGGATTCACTGATTTCCGAATAAGCCCAGGGGTCGATTGCAACGGGGGCCGGACCTCTTTATGATGGACCTCGTTCGGGGAGGCGGAACAACGGACGCGCATGAGGCGTTGCTCCATTGTCACCCTTGATAAACGACCAAGCACAGAACATGGCACCCGAGCGAAGAGCACAGAAACTGGAGACCGCGGCAAGGACGATCGCAGAGAGTCGTCCGAGGGACCGCGGGGTCTTGCTCATCGAGGCCGACCCAGATCTTCAATGGAGCCTGGCGCGCATGCTGACCGTCGATGGGAACCGCGTGGTCGGCACGAGCTCTGGCGAGGGCGCCCTCACGGTAATCGAGCAGTGGGACGCGGAGCTAGCGCTGGTGGCGTCGAAGCTCCCAGGGATGAGCGGCATCGAGGTCGCCCGGCAGCTTCGTGAGTGGAACCCCGACCTATTGGTCATTCTCATGGACGAGGAGACCCCGGGGCCAGTGCCCAAAGAGCGTTCGTCCTACGTCAGCGCGTACCTGCCCAAGCCATTCCGCTTCGAGGCACTGCGTGCTCTGATCGAGTCGCTCCAACTTACACCGGCCCCCGCGGAGTAGCCCTGTTAGGCTTCCTAGGTGTGAAGCGACTGCTTTCCGGGTTGTGTTTCGTACTGAGCGTGTCGCTCTTGTTGGCCTCGGTGGGCGCGATCGGCCAATCGACGCCGGGCTTCATCCACGTCGACGAGATCCGTCCGGGGATGAAGGGCTACGGCCTCTCGGTCTTCCGGGGCACCGTGCCGGAGCGCTTTGACGTCGAAGTCATCGATGTCCTGCACAACTTCCGGCCTAATCAGGACCTGATCCTGATTCGAACGCCGCACCCGCTTCTCGACCGGGCGCGGGGCGTTGCGGGCATGAGCGGGAGCCCCATTTATCTGGAGGGCCGTCTCGCCGGGGCGTACGCCTACGGCTGGAGCTACGGCACCGACCCGGTAGTCGGCGTGACCCCGATCGCCAACATGCTCGCCGAGCTCGAGCGGCCGGTGCGGCTAGACATGTTCCCGGGAGCCAGGCCGCTCCGGAGCGGACCGAGCGCCGAGTCGACCGGGCGCCCGCCGTCGAAGGAACGATTCGCGGGCTTGCCGCCCTTTCGAGGGGATCACGAGGTGAGCGCGCTGTCCACGATTCGCGCGCTCCAGAAGCAGCGTGCCGCGACACTGGCGCCAGTCGGCCTCCATCGCGCGACCACGCCGATCATGCTCGGTGGTCTGCACGACTCTGTCGCGCACATGCTCGCCAAGGAGCTCGAGCCACTTGGCTTCGTCGCCACCCAGTCGAGCGTGGGCGGAAGCTCGAAGGGCGGTCCCAAGAGATTCGAGCCAGGCGGCGCAGTTGCGGTCGAGCTCGCGCGGGGTGACATCAGCATCACCGGGGTCGGCACGGTCACCTACGTCGACAAGGGGGGGCGAACCCTGGCCTTTGGTCACCCGATGATGGAGGCGGGCACCAGCGGGCTCCCGACCGCGACGGCACGGGTGCTCCACGTCTTGGTCAGTGAGTCTCGCTCCTTCAAGATCGCCGAGGCGGGCCAGCCGCTCGGGGCACTGGTGCAAGATCGGCAGCCGGCCATCGTCATCGATCCTGACATCGAGCCGGCACGCATTCCGATTCGGGTGAAGGTGAACGGCGTCGAGGGCGCCCCGAAAACGGAGTGGCGCGTCGAGGTAGCGAGCCACCGCATTCTCACACCCTCAATCGTGTTCGGGGTGATCTTGAACGCGGTCAAATCGACCGCCGGCGACGTGACTGACGTCATATTTCGAGCGAGGAGCAAGGTCGGCATCGAAGGTCACGGCGTCGTGTCACTCGATGAGCAAGGTTTCTCCCCGATGGGCGCCGCCAGTCCGGCCGTGTTTTCGCAGCTGCGGATGTTCGGGCTGATGGAAGCCGCGTTTGCGAACGCCTTCGAAAGCTCCCGTGTGACCTCGATCGACCTGGAGCTGGACCTCGAGCGGAGCCGCGACGTGTTTCAAGTCTCCGACGCCTCTGTGGCCTCTGATGAGGTCGACCCGGGCGAGGAGGTGACGATCTACGTCAGGCTGCGCCGCGTCGATCTGCCCGACACGATTCGCGCGGTGAAGGTCCGCATTCCAAAGGCCGCTGCCGGTCAGACCGTCCGGGTGCAGGTGGCCGCGGGCAACAAAATCGCCATCGAGCAACCTCGAGCGGGTTCGCTCGGCGACCTGATCGAACGGGCCCATCGGCGCTACCCGGCCACCTCTTTGGTGGTGGCCCTTCAAATGCCCACGCGCGGCCTTAGTTTCGAGGGGCACGTGGTCGATTCGCTTCCCGCCTCCGCGCTGAACTCGCTTCAGCTCGTGAGCAGCACAGAAGATAGCCGCCCGTTCGTCACGCAATCGCGTACGGAGATCAAGCTGCAGCAAGTCGTGATCGGTGGCGCCAAGCTTGCACTTCGCGTCCGTGAGGTCGCGCGCGACCAGCTTCTCGGCGAGTAACAAAACGATGAACATCTCAAAGACGACTATTCGAATCGGATTGGCAGGGCTGGTTCTCGCAACGAGCGCGAGCGTTGCCGCGGTGACCACTCAAAGCTTCGTGCTCGATAGCGCCGACGCATTCTTCAAGGGCGAGCTCGAGGGCGCTGCGGTTCACTCCGACGGCTCGGTACGAGCTGGCGCTGTCACCACGCGAACCGGACTCGATAACGTTCCCCTCGCCTACAGTGTGGCTCAGCGCGGCAGCGCGATGTTCATCGGGACGGGCACCAACGGTGTCGTCTATCGGTTCGATGGGAAGAACGCGAAGGTGTTCGCCAACACCGGCGAGCTGCTCGTCTCCTCGCTGGCGTTCGGGCGTGACGACGCGCTGTACGCGGGGACGCTCCCGAGCGGCCACATCTACCGAATCGATGCCAAGTCCGGAAAGACGAAACGCTTCTCTAGCCCCGAGGGCGCGAAACACATTTGGGCACTCCACTATGACAAGAAGCGTGGGCAGCTGATCGCAGGGACGGGCCCCGAGGGAAAGGTGTTTGCGATCGACTCGATCGGTCGCGCGAAACTGCTCCACAAGACGGAGGCCTCGCATATCATGACGCTCTCGGGCGACGGCAAGGGGACGATCTATGCCGGCACCAGCGATAACGCCTTGGTTCTGCGGATCCTGCCGAACAACCGAACTGAGGTCGTCCACGACTTTCCGGGCAACGAGGTCACGGCGCTCGACTATCACGACGGGAAGCTCGCGGTGGCAGCAAATACGTTCAAGACAGCCCCAGGAAGCCAATTCAAGCCCTCAGCGGCCGGCAAGCCAGCCACCCCCGCGCGCCCGGCTGCCCGACCCCGCCCCGGAAGCGGGGAGCTCTGGCGCGTCGACGCCGACGGGCGCGCCGAAATGCTCGTGAGCCGGAAGGACACACATTTCACCGCAGTTCAGTGGGGCAACGACGGCGCGATCTACGCGGGCGGCGGCCACGAGGGCCGCATCCTCCGGGTCGAGGCCGACGCGAGTTATTCGATCTGGGTCGATATCGAAGAACGCCAGGTCCTCGCGCTCGATCTCCGCTCAAAGAACCCTTCATTCGTCACCGGTGACAGCGCGGCCATTTACCGCGTGCGATCAGGAACGCGGCGCGGCGCAGTTTGGACGAGCAAGGCACTCGACGCGCGCTTCGCATCGAAGTGGGGCCGGCTCACCTGGCGGGGTCGAGGGCGCATCGTTTTCCAAACGCGCTCGGGCAATACCCAGGAACCGGGCGACACCTGGAGCGGCTGGTCGAAAGATCTCAAACAGCCTGGAGCCGTCGCAAGTCCGCCCGGACGCTTCATCCAAGTGCGCGCGAAGCTTCCGAAAGACGACTCCGCCGTACTCCGCGCGGTCGAGCTCTTCTATCTGCCGCAGAATCAGCGGGCGCGCGTCTCAGACGTGAAGGGCAGCCGACCTCCAACCAAGCACGGAGAGCCGCCTCGCCAACCACCGCTGCCAACCACCCTTCTCAACCTGACTTGGAAGGTCGACAACCCCGACCGGGATCCGTTGCGCTATCGCATCGGCTATCGGGAAGAAGGGCAAGCGGTGTGGCGCGACATGTTTGGCGAAGACGTGGTCCTCATCGAACCGAAGTACAGCTGGAACACCGGCAGTATCCCGGACGGGTACTACGTGGTGCGGGTCCAAGTCTCGGATGAGGAAGCGAATCCCGACCCGCTCACCCTGCGATCGAGCGCTGCATCGGAGCCGATCCGCGTCGACAACCACCCACCGCGCATCGAGCAGCTCAAGGTTCACAAAGGGCGCGTGAAGGGGCGCGTCGTCGACGAGCTTGGGCCGATCGCACGCATTCAGATGTCGATCGATGCCGGTACCTGGCGCGACGTGTTCCCTACGGACTCGCTGCTGGACAGCCCGAGCGAGAGCTTCGACGTCTCGCTGGGTGATCTGTCAAACAGTGCCCACATCGTTGCGGTTCGCGCATTCGATGCGTCGGGTAATCAGGCGAACCGCGAAATCACCGTGAAAATAAGGAGATAGAGACGACCTTCCCGGCGTGCGCCGGAAGTCGTTCACGCGAGGCGCTGACGGTGGGTGTTGGCACCTGTCAGTCCGTTCCCTTACCTTGTTTCACTTGATTTGAATCTGGGGACGGCCGTGGTAAACACGCGGACGCAAAAAAGGGCGACGTGGTGCCGGAACATCCGGACCTTAAGGAGAAGAACGTATGAAGATCAGCAAATTAGCTTTATTCGCACTGCTCGGCGGTGCACTGATGGCCTTCGGCTGCGACAGCGATAGCGGCACGGGCGGGGGTGGCACAGGCGGCGGCGAAGGGGGCACAGGTGGCGGCGGCCTTCCGAGTTGCGAAGCCACCGCTTGCCTCTTCTGCCCGGCAGAGGCACTCGGCCCCCAAGGTTCGCTTTTTGGCGACATCAACGTTCCGGTAGACTTCACCGCGGTCCCGCAAGGTGACGTCGTTCAGGGTGGCACCGTCACGATCGACATCGCCGCGGCAACTGAGGTCAGCGGCCTTCCGGTTACGGTTACGGCGACGGTCGGTCCCCCCAGCACGACGACCTATACCGCAACGTCCGGAGGGACCGGCTCGCTCGACATCCCGATTCCCCAGCAGACCCTCATGGGAACGGACTTGATGATCGACGCTGGCATGGGCAGCGGTCCTTTCGATGTCGCTAGCGATGCCAACGAGCTCGTCATCCAGCTCACCTCGGCTTTGATCGACCTCGAAGTGACAAGCCCCGCCGCGCTCTCGTTGACCCTCGACGCAAGTGAGGGCGGTGACTGCACCGTGACGGGCGACGGCGTCAGCATCCCGGTTAGCGGTGCTGGCGGTACTGGCGGCAGCGGTGGTGCTGGCGGCACCGGCGGTGCTGGCGGCACCGGCGGCAACGGCGGCAACGGCGGTCCTGGCGGCAACGGCGGCAACGGCGGCAACGGCGGCAACGCCGGAACCCCGGGTGACGGCGGCAACGGCGCGGCCGGCACCGCGTCGGTCACAAC
>JBGUEF010000096.1:0-10188 GCA_041821485.1 Deltaproteobacteria bacterium | reverse complement strand
ATATTTTCCATAGACCGTCTCCGCGCAGATCGAGCCTTCGCGGCACTCGGCCGTATCGAAGCATGCGTTGCCGTTGTTGACTGGCTTCACGCACGCGACAAGAAGCGCCGTCATCAAAGCAAAGGGCAGAAGGAGGGCTCGGGCGGTCATCGAGACGGTATGTAGCAAGAGAGGCGGAAGGGCGCGATTTTTGTACACCCGTGCAGTCGGCCGGGGTTCCCACCCCCGGGGGGCTTACGCAGTGCGATACAGCCTGGTTTCATCGTCATAGACGAAAAGCTCTGCACCAGCGTCGAGTGGGTCCATCTCGAGCGCAGCCTTATCTGGACGAAAACCGTCGGTCATGGGAATCCGCTCGACGCGCTTGACCCAGCCTGGGCGCTCGCTCGGGTCCAGCCCGGCAGTAAACTCGTTCCAGGCCTGCAAATTCAAACCTTGGTTGCCCTCGGTAACGACCACGGCCACGGCACGATCGCCACCCTCGCGCTCGACCCCGTAGACGACGGTGTGACGCAGGTCGGGGAAGCCGTAGAGGGCGTCCTCGATCGTTCGGGTCGCGACGACACCGGCCTTCGTTCTCAGCATTTGGCTTTTTCGGTCAACGAACCAAAAATCACCGTCGGCGTCGCGTCGCAGCACATCCCATGTGACGAACCAGATGTCGTCGGCCTCGAACACCCCTTGCAACAGGCGCCGGCCAGCCTCGTCGCCTCCGGTGAAGCTCGCGAGCGGATGGTCGGCGTCGAGACGTGCGAGCAACACGCCCGGCTCGCCAGCATCACAGCGGACGAGGAGGCCGTGCTCGCCACGGACGAACTCATCGGTGTCGAAATCGTAGCGGACGAGGGCGACCTCGGCGCTCCCCGGAAGCGGACGGCCAAGCGCGCCCACCTTTTCACCTGATGCGTTGGCCAAGACCGCGTTGCCTTCGGTGGTTGCGTAGAACTCGAGAATGCCGACCGGACCGAACCGCTCGACGATGCGTTGCCACACGTCTCGCCGGAGGCCGCTCCCGGCAAACAAGCGGATCGGGTTTTCATTGTCCGCGGCGGAGGGCTCAGCGCGGAGAAGCTCGCGCAACATCTCGCCGGCATAGAAGACCACTGTGGCGCCATATCGACGGACATCCCCCCAGAACGCCTCTGGGTCGAAGCCGGTCGCCAGCGCCAGGCGAGAGCCCCCGACCAGCCCTCCCCCGACCGTCACCAACATGCCGGCCGGGTGATGAAGCGGCAGACAGCAGTACACGGTGTCGCCGGGGGACAAGGTACACGCGGCTGCGGCGCCGTACGCGGAGAACGCCCATCGCTGGTTGGTGATCTTGGCCGCGCGTGGCTTCTGACCGCGCCCCGCGGTGAGCATGATCAGAGCCAGGTCTCGCGCGCACCCCGGGTTTTGCTCGTACCAGCCGGGCAGCTCGACCGTGTCGGGATCGATGAGCTCCATGTCGGTGACGCCCGGGGGGAGCGTTCGTTCATCGCGCGCGCCGCCTAGCACGAGCACCTCGTCGAACAGCTCTTTGGCCAAGGCAGCGCTCTCGGGGTCTGCGATCAGGAAGCGTGGCGCGGATCCATGAATGGCGTCACGCAGCGTGGCGCTCGAACGGCCTGGGCTCAGCAAGATCGGCACGGCACCCAGGCGGCTCAACGCAGCCGTCACCGAAAGATAGCTGGGCCGCGCCTCCATCAGGACGGCAACTGGCTCCCCGCGCCGAATGCCGCAACGGATCAAACCCCGAACGACGTTGTCGACTCGGCGATCCGCTTGTGCGTAGGAGAACGCGCGCCCTTCCCAAAGGAAGAACGTGCCCTCTGGATTGGAAGCGGCCTGCTCGGAGAGGGCGAGCCCCAGGCTTACCCGGGTGTCCGGGCCCATCTGCTGGAGCACGCTGAGGCGCGGAACCTGCCAACGGAGGCTGTCGAGCTGCTCGCCAAAGTCCATCGCAGACCGGCCGAGTCGTTGCCACCAAGCACCCACCGTACCGACGACAGTTCGATAGAAGAGCTCAATATCGAAGTCGACCTCGTCGAAGTCCGCTTCCTCCGGCTCTTCGAGCGGCGGCGGGGCTCGGATCGCCGATGGCTCAGGGCCGGCGCCTTCGCGCCAGCGAACCCAGCTCGCGACGGTGGGCCAGGTAAACGACATGGCTTGTCTGCCGACGACGAGCCCGAAGTGCCCCGCACGCATCGACACTTCGAAGAGCTCGGCGTTGGGGGCGGCGCCGCGGATGGCGCGAATCGCGGATTCGTTGGCGATCGAGTCCCGTTCGCCAACGAAGAACATCACGGGACAAGTAATGTCCGCGAGCGTGACGACGCGGCCGTCCACGACGAAGCCCCCGGACAGCATTCGATTATGAACGACGAACTCGTGGATGAACTTCTTGAGGGCCGGCCCGGGCCAGGCGACGAACCCTTCACCGCCGAGAAAGCGTCGGCGCGCCTCGCGTTTCTCGAGCGCCTGCCGGTCGTGCAGCTTCCGGACGAAGTCCATGAGCTGACCGACTTCCTTGTGAACAGCAAGAAGTTTGAACCCAGTGCTGGTCAGAGCCCCGGGTAGGCCTTCGAACTTGTCCAGCGGCGCATCGATCGCGCCTTGAGCGAGCTCGAACATGCGACCGGCGATCGTGTCCTCGATGTTGGGGAGGTTGCGGTGAATGTCGACGGGACTTCCAAACGTCACTAGCGAAGCGATGCCCTCCGACTTTCGATACGCGGCGGTTTGATAGGCGAACATCCCGCCCTGCGAGTAGCCGACCACATGCACGTCGTGGCCCGTCGCATTTCGAATCCAATCGATCGAATCACTGACCGCTTTGATGTGGTCGTCGAGGGTGCGTTTCATGCCGCCCTCTTCTTGCTCGGGCGAGCCGAAGTCGATGACCCAAACGTCGACCCCCAATTGCGTCAACGCGGTGACACCGCTGATGTCGGGCGCGACATCGTAGATCTCCGCGGTGACCATCAACGGAGGAATCAGGAGCAGTGGCGCCTCGACGCTCGGGCGGTGGTCGTCCCCACCGTACCGTCGAAGCCGCGCGATGCGCATCTGATGCGCGATCTTGTATGGCGCGTGCTCGGGCTCCGTGAAGTGTCCGAGCCTCGCAAGCTCGAGGGCGTTTTCAGTGGCCATCGCGACCCGGCGAAAAGGCGCGCGCCAGCTTGGTTTTCGGCCTGTCTTCGTCATCGTCCCGATTGCGACCCTAACACCAAGCAAGCGGGAGTTGGAGCCCTTCCCCCCGCCGTGTCACAACCGACCTCGGCGGATGACAGTCCTCGCTTCGATCACGATGCCCCCCTTCACCGACGAGGAGCTCGCCGTGCTGCGGCGCATCGAGGGCGTGCTCGTGCGCAACCCGTATATGCGCGCAGACCTAGGCGGATCGGGTCCGATCGCCCAGGGGCTCGAGGATGTGCTGAGCGCGAGGCTCGCGCTCCTGCACACGGCAGGGTCCGTTGCGGCAGGCGGTGAAGCCGTGGTGCTCCTCGGCAAGCTTCGAGGTTGGGAAGCAGAGCTCGCCAACGCCGTGATTGAGGAGGAGGGTTCGGAAGAGGCCCGTCTTCAGTACGCGACCACGCTCCTGCTGCACCCCGAGCCGCATAGCCCAGAGACGCGCGGCACGATCGCGGCAAACATCGACCGCGTCACTGGCGCGTGGGAGCAGCTGCGCGAGAACCGGCCGGCGAGGTCGATTCTGTCGGCGAGGTTGCAACAGAACCGCGACTTCTTTCGGCACGGCGCGCTGCTGCCTTTCTACTGGCTGAGGCGGAGACGGATTCGCAAGCTTCTTCCGGGCGTCGTGCTCAACAATTCCGCCCTTCGCGAAACCCTATTTGCCATCGAGCAGGTCGGTCCGCTGGTTGACAACTTCGCGTTCAAGGGTGCGGCTGGGGTTCCGGTCTCGACCTCGGTTGGCTTGGCAGACATCGCGTTCTTCTACATGCAGCTCGCCGACGAGTTCCTCGACGAGCTGGCGGCAGCAGCCGGTGGCCACGACGCCGCCGGGCGTGTGGTCCAGTCGGTTTACCGGGACGATGCCTCCGAGCGTCCGCTTCGCGACCTCTCACTGGGCCACCTTCGGAAGGGCGGCATCGATCCGGACGCTCATGTGACCAAGTTCGGAATCACACTGGCCGCACTGTTCGATGCGCTAGACGAGGTGGCGGTCACAATCGATGAGCTTCTCGCCAACGCAGATGGCGGAACGGTGCACGCCACGCATCTCTTTCTGCACCATTGCTTTCAGACCTACTTGGACGAAGCCCAGCTTTGTTCGAGCGCAGTCGGGCGTCGACCAGACCAGTTGCGGCTGCGAGACACCGCCTGGCACTTCTATCGCAAGAACAACATGGTCATGATGCTCTGGCTCGATCTTCGTGCGCGATTGCTCGGGCTCGAGCCCGCGAAGCACGTCGCTGCCATTCGCCGCTGGGGGTATCTCCTTTCGGCGTTCCAGATCTTCGATGACCTCAAGGACATCGCGATCGACCTCGGAAAGCAGCCAAGCTACCCACTTCAGATCGCGGCGAACGACTTCCCCGCGGAGTTCGCTTGGCTCGAAAAACGCTTCAGGGCGGGGCGGCTACCCGTCACACGCGACGACGTTCCCGAAGTAAACCTTCGAGCAAGCGGGACGGTCCAGCAATGCATGCGATGGAGTCGGCTCATCGCGCTGGCCCACTTCGACAACACGCTTCTCTACGCATGGGACCAACGCTGGCGGAAGAGCTGGACGCGACGCCGCAACTCGTTCAACCCTGGCAGCAGCGCGACCACACGGGCGCGACCACACGCGGTGGACCGCCTCGTCCGCGCCCTGCTAGCGATGCGAGGGACCGACCCGATGCCAGTGGTGAACGACGAACAGCTTGCGTTCGCGCTCGACGCGACCGCGTATGATGGCTCGTGGCAGATTTATCTGGCGCTGTTCCCCAACTTCCGCGCGATGTATCGCTTCGCAACCCTACGGATGTGGATGACCGTGGAAGAAAAGGCGCGGGCCGCCCGTCAACTCCTGCGCCGTTACCCTCGCGCGCGAGCGAACGCCTTAGTCGGCCTCGCCGATGCTGATGTCGACCATCAGGTCACCGGCGATCGCCTCGAGGCTTTCTCGAAGCTGATCGAGGTCTAGGTCCCTCGGCGCGCGAAGCCTTGCCATCGCCTTGAACAGGGTGTCGCCGGACCAGGGCGCCCCATCGCACTCGGTATTGAGCTCGTCGACGTTGACGCCGCGCGCTGCAAGCGCTTCGGAAATCTTGTGAACGATGCCGGGACGATCGCTGCCGATCAGCTCCAGCAAGATCACGTGCCCCTCTTCGACCGCTTCCTCGAAGCCACGCTCGACCACTACCCGAAGCCCGTCCGACCGCAGCCCTTCGAGCCCCTCGGACAAGGAATCCGCCTGAGCGGCTGGCACGCTCACCCGAAGAATCCCGGCGAACTCTCCGGCCAGCCGGGACATCCGGCTCTCCACCCAGTCCCCACCGTGGTCCTCGACAACAGCCGAAACCAACTCGACCAACCCCGGCCGATCCTTCCCGATCACAGTAACAACGAGACTCTCCATAGGGGACACGCTCCATACCCGTAATTACCCGACATTCCAAGGCTTTTCAGGCAGAGATCGCAGCGACTCCGGACGGGCGCTGCGATCTTTGACTGAGAAGCAGCTAGATCTCGGGGGGTTAGGACCGTAGAGCGTGTCCCCATGTTCGCGAAGCGTACACAGGAGGTCGAGCCGTTCCTCGCCATGGAGGTGATGGAGCGGGGGATGGCGATGGCGCGGTCCGGGACGCGGATCGTTCAGCTCGGCGTTGGAGAGCCAAACTTCGATGCGCCGCCGGCTGCCGTTCAGGCCGCGGTCGACTCGCTGGTGTCCGGCGAAACCCACTATACCGACAGCCGCGGATTGTTCGTCCTACGCGAAGCCATCGCTCGGGAGTGCGAGGAGCGTCGTGGCGTTGCGGTGAACCCCGATCAGGTGGTGGTCACGAGCGGAACGTCCCCGGCGATCTTGCTGTGCTTGAACCTGCTGGTCGATCCAGGTGACGAAGTGATCCTCGCAACGCCACACTACCCTTGCTACCCGAACATGATCGCCGTGTGCGGCGGCAAATCGGTCCTCGTGCCAACTGGCCCCGAAGACGGCTTCGTGATGGACGTTGCCATGGTGCGGGCTGCGATCACGCCGCGCACGCGCGCGATCTTCCTCGCATCGCCTGCCAATCCGACCGGCGCGGTTCAGCCGAAGGAAGTTGTCAAGGAGCTCAGTGACCTCGGCATCCCAATCCTCTCCGACGAGATTTACGACGGGCTGACCTATGACGGCGCGGAGGTGACCTCACCATTGGCCTTCACCGAGAACTGCTACGTGCTCGATGGGTTTTCGAAGCGCTACGCGATGACGGGATTCCGCCTGGGCTACCTCATCGCCCCGGACGTTGCGATGCGGCCCTTGCAAAGCTTGATGCAAAGCTTCTTCATCTCGACATCGCAGTTCGTGCAGCAAGCGGGTCTTGCGGCGCTCGTCCACGGCGCGGAGCACGTCGAGCACATGCGCCAACAATACGCGATTCGCAGGCGCATCCTGGTGGACGGGCTTCGAGATTTGGGGCTTTCGATCCCGATCGATCCGCCGGGCGCCTTCTATGTGCTGGTCGACATGCGCCACTTCGGGCGCGACTCGCTGACTCTCTCGTTCGACATTCTCGACAAGGCCCACGTCGCACTCGGCCCTGGGCGAGATTTTGGCGAGGCCGCCGAAGGTTTCGTCCGCTTCAGCTTCGCAACGTCGCGCGAGGAGATCGAAGAGGGGCTGCGCCGATTGGCCCGGGTGATCCCCGAGCTCTGACGATCACCCGGGTTCGCCGAGCAGCGCGAGGAGCGCCGCTTCGTCGATGACTTCGACGCCGAGTGCTTGCGCCTTGTCGTGCTTGCTTCCGGGATCGTCTCCGGCAACGACGTAATCGGTCTTCTTCGATACCGACCCCGACACCTTGCCCCCTGCCGCCTTGATGCGCTTCGTGGCTTCGGTGCGCTTCAACGTAGGCAGTGTTCCCGTCAGAACGAATGCCTTGCCAGCCACGTCGGCGACTTCACGAACGTCGGCCGCTTCCACGCTCAGGCTCACGCCAACCTCGGCCAGGCCCGAGAACACCTTTCGCACCGCGGGCGCATCCAGCTCGTGAAAGATGCTGTCCGCGCTCTTGCGCGCAAGCCCCTCGATCGCGCCACGCTCGGAAGACTTCGCCGGCGCGACCGTCTCCACGGCTTCTTCATCCTCCGCCACGTATCGCGCCCCGAACTCCAGCAGCGCATCGGCGGTCTTGAAATAGGCGGCCAAGTCCTCGGCCATGGTCTCGCCGACGTGCCGAATCGCGAGCCCGTTGAGCACGCGCGCGAGGCCGCGACCCTTGGCTGCCTCGAGGCCCGCCTTCACACGCTCGGCGCTCTTCTCACCCATGCGATCGAGCGACGCGAGCGCACTGGTCTCGATGCGAAACAAGTCGTCCGGTGAGCGCACGCCAAGCTTGTCGACAACATGATCGACCAGCACCTCGCCCATTCCGTCGATATCCATTGCCTGCCGGCTCGCGAAGTGGCGCAGCCGCTCGCGCACCTGGTCCGGGCACGCCGGGTTGGGACAGTAGATGAAGATCTCTTCGCTCACGACCTCCGTGCCGCAGGTCGGGCAGGCGTCGGGTGGCACGAAGCGCTTCGCCCCCCGCTTCCGCTTGCTTCTGTCGACCTCGACGACCTGGGGAATGATCTCGCCCGCCTTTTCGACCAGCACCGTGTCACCGACACGCACGTCCTTCCGCTCGAGCTCGACGAAGTTGTGCAGCGATGCTCGGCTCACGGTCGTCCCTGATACGAACACCGGCTCTAGGATCGCAACCGGCGTCAGCTTGCCGGACTTCCCCACGGACACCTCGATGTCGAGGAGCTCGGTGGGCTTGCGCTCGGGCGGGAACTTGTACGCGATTCCCCAGTGCGGGTGATGCCCCGTGGCGCCGAGCCGCGCGTAGAGCCTGAGGTCGTCCAGCTTGATGACCATCCCGTCGATGTCGTAGTCGAGCTTCTCTCGACGGGCCTGGTAGTCCTCGCAGTACTGCAGGGCTTCTTCTTCGGAAGTGGTTTGGAAGACTTCGCTCAGGTACACCTCCGCGCCGCGGTCGGCCAACCACTGCAGCACTTCATGCTGCGTCGGTGGAAGCTCGACTCCGTCGTCCCACGCGACCTGATAGAAGAACGCCCGAATACCAGTCGCTTCGAGCCCGTCCGGATCCTTGCGTTTCATCATGCCGGCACAGCCGTTGCGCGGATTGATCAGCGGTTTTTCGAGCGTCGCGTTGAAGCGCGCAAACTCGGCAAGCGGCCAGTACAGCTCGCCGCGTATCTCGATCTCGCCCTTGCCGGCCCTCTTGAGCTTGGTCGGAACGGTGCCGAGCTGAACCACCTGCTTCGTGATCACGTCCCCCTTGCGTCCATCGCCCCGAGTCACCGCGCGCCGCAGCTTGCCGGCGGCGTAAAGAAGGGACACCGAAATCCCATCGACCTTGGGCTCGACGATGACTGGAAGCTCGTCGACTTCGAGCTCTTTTCGTCGACGGCGAAACCAAGCCGACAACTGGTCCGAAAGCGCCATCGGCTCGCCGCCACTGTCCCGCCGATTCGGTGAAAGCTTCTCGAGCGAGAGCATCGGCTCGCGGTGCTCCACGGTCTCGAATCCGGCGGTGTGATCCTGCCCAGGCTGCACGTCGAGCCGCTCCGACGGATCGATCCCGAGCCGATCCGCAAGCTCCCCGTATCGCTCCACCAGATCATCGAACCCCGCATCCGTGATCTCCGGCACCCCGGCCCGATACGCCGCCTCGTGATACCGAATCTGCTGCGTGAGCTGCTCCAGCTCGACTTCCAACCGCGCCCGACCACCCATCCCCCAAACCTTGCCAGAATTAACCCCTTCTAAAAGGGGACAGTCCCCTTTTAGAAGGGGTTAATTGTCGTCTTTTTGGGTGATGTTGTGACAACGGGGTTCCCCTAGGGCAGCTTGTTTAGTTGGGGATGAACGACCAAGGGCAGCGTCCCGAGAGCCACGGGGGAGAATCGAGGGCTCGGTACGAGCGCGAGCGTGATGAGCAAACGCGGCTTCGCTCGCTCGGTGCGTTGTCGCACATGTTGCCGGTCCTCTCGTTCATCTACGCGGCCGGCGCCGTTCTGTTCCTGATATCGCCGCCATTCATCCCCAACACGCCTCACGTCTTCATCTGCGCCGTCTCATCCGCGCTCGTGCTCCTCGTGTGGGCGGGTATGCGTGTCGACGACCCTCGCTTCGACACGCCCATCTCGGTCGCCACCATTTCGGTAGCTGCAGGCATGGGGCTGACGATGTATGCGGTCAGCGGCGCAATCGGCAATACGACCACACTCGCCATCGCGATCGTAGCCGCCGGCGCCCTCCTCTATCGATTTTCGATGTTCGCGGTGATGGTTGGCGTGGTGTTCGTCGGCTGGTTTCAACTCGCGGATGGCGAGGCAAGGGGACCGTACAGCCTGGGTCTGTTCCATCTCTGGGCGGCGACCGTCGTCGGCGCACTGGTCCTATGGTCCCGCCGGCAACTCATGTTCAGACTCCATGAAGAAGCCCAGGAGGCTGACGCCATGCGCCGACTCGCGACCGAGCAAGCGCATACGCTGGTGCGCGCGCGCGACGCTGCAATGGCGTCCGCCCAGGCAAAGGGCCAGTTTCTAGCGAACGTGAGCCACGAAGTCCGCACACCCCTCAACGGCATCCTCGGACTCCTACAATTGATAGACGCATCGGCGCTTCCAAAGCCGCAAGACGAGTATCTGCGCGAAGTTCACAAGTCCGGCCGCTCCCTGCTCGCAATCGTCAACGACCTGCTGGACCTTTCGAAGATCGAGGCCGGCGAAATGCGTCTCGAATCAGTCGCCTTCGACATCATCTCGATGACCGAGGAAATCGCCGTGAACTACGCTTCCGCGGCCAACGCCAAGGGCATCGAGCTGATCACCGAGATCGGTCCGAACGTTCCGTCCGAGCTGTGTGGCGACCCGCTCCGGCTACGGCAAGTGATCTCCAACCTGGTCAACAACGCGCTGAAATTCACCAAGGAGGGGGAGGTCATCGTCGGAATCCGCACCCGCGATCGAGGACCGTGGCAC
>JBGUEF010000095.1:0-10228 GCA_041821485.1 Deltaproteobacteria bacterium | reverse complement strand
GCGATGACATTCATAGCGACGTCGGCGGGGCGCAAGCCGCCGGTCTCGCTGGAATTCTCGTTCGGACAGGGAAATTCCGCCCTGGCGATCTCGAAGGCGACATCAGGCCAGACGCGGTTCTGGATTCAGTGGCTGACTTGCCTCGATGGTGGGAGAATCAGGGTCCGTGATGGATGAGCCTTTCAAACCGAAGCTCAGGGCGCATGAGCTGCCGCGCGACACCTTGGTCGATCTGTGGCGCCGGACCGGACAGGCCCACGAGAAGCTTTGCGACACCTGGTGCGCGGCCGTCTCCGAGAAGTACGGACGGAAGGTCGCAGACGCGGTGGCACTCGGCGGATGGCCGCTCAAGAAGGCCGGCGCCACGCCAAAGGAGCTCTTCTTCGACGATCTGAGATTCATCGTCGCAGCCACGGAGCTCAAGCCCGACATGCTGACGGTCGCCCAACGAGACCAGGCCGAAACTCCGGAAGAGCTATCGGGTGACCGCGGCTGGTTCCAATGGTTCGTGCACTCGTCACGGTTGCTCGGAAAGAGAGAAAGCTCGTCGACGAGCAAGCCGGCCTGGGTCGGAAGTCCCGGCAGAGCGCGAGGTTTCGCCCGGGGCAAGGGCATCGAGCTCGGGTTCATGGTGCTGCTCAAGGCCTGGCAAGCCTCCCAAGGGACGCACGCCTCGGAGATCGACGCGGAGGCGTTCGAGGAAAAGGTGTCGAACGACTACGACGAAAAGACGCTAGCGCTGCTCTGGAACTACGCAGCCCTCGCCTACATGCTCGCCACCGACCGCTGGTACACGGGCATCCGCCGGCGCTTCGGAGACGAGGCCGCGCAGAATCTCGAGAAAGACGTGTGGATCGACCGCGGCGCAGCCGAGCACGATTTGAGCATCGGGCAGGAGGCGATGGGCATCACCGGCAACGACGTCGAGAGTTTGCTGCGGAGCTTCCAGTTGGCGCCAGGCGAGGTTGGAATCTTGGACGTCGAGTTCGAGCTCATCGATGAGAGTCACGGGATCATGACCCATCACGCGTGCCCTGCGCTGGATCGCTTCGAGCACTTCGATGACGTTCGCCTGAAGCATTGCTGCGACATCTGCATCGCCGGCATGCCGATTTCAGGAGAGATGCTCAACCGAAAGATTGAATGCAAACCTCTCAAGCTCCCCCCTCGCGTGGATGCAAACGACATCGCCTGTCGCTGGGAGTACAGGCTCCGAGATCCTTCGGAAAGCGAGTCCGCGTAGGGCGGCCGTAGGCGCACAGCTCACCACACCTGTGCAGGAGACCAGCGCTTAGCGGATGGTGGTTGTCGCTCCGGCGCGGAGGGCAGCACCAGGCGAAAAAAACGCTCACGGCCCATGCAGGTGACAGGATACACTCCGCCGGATTGCCGAGGAGAAGACAATGGCCCGAGTTGTATATCTGATTCTTTTCGCATCGCTTCTAGTCGCACCGGCCAGCACGGTTCAGGCGGACGACGAAGGCGCGGAGGCGACGGGGGAGGCTTCGAGTACGCCCCCGGCGGCTGAAGACCCAGCGACGGGAGAAGTAGAAGAGCCCGACCCGACATTTGGTCCGAAGTATCCGGTCCGTTTCGCGCGGAGACCGCTCGTCTTGAACGAAGGTATGGTCCGGGCAGACGGGCGGCTGACCGTCGGGGGCGTTTTCGGGTCTGGCACGTTCTCGGCACTCGACCTCGGCGGCGCCGTCAGCCCGATTGAAAACCTCGAAGTCGGCTTGAGCACCGAGCTCACCGGCAACATCCCCGCGCCCGGCGGCATCGGCCTAATCAGCGTCGTTTTCTCGCCACAGGCCAGCTACGGCGACATCCCCGTGTACGCCCGCTACCAGTTCGTCGAATCCGACTCAGCAACGGTGGCCGTCGACTTCGTCCTCGTGCTGCCGTCGAACACGGATTTCTCGATGACTGCGGCGCTCCCGCTGAGAATCATCGAACTGTTTGATTTCGTGACCTTAGATTCGAGGCTGGGCGTCCGGTACGTGAACGGAGACGCCTACGCTGGAATCGTCACCAACTCGGCGAAAAACACCGCTCAGTTCTTTTTCGATGGTGGAGCCGTCGTCAGCATCACCGACAACGGCTTCCTTGAGATCGGCGGTGGTGTCGCGCTGGTGAACGTAGGAGGCACCTCCGGCGCCAAGAATATCGTCGAGATTCCAGCCTACATAGGCGGCGGCTACACCTATGAAGGCAAGGTTCTCGTCGACATCTTCGGGCAGTTCGGCTGGGACCCCTTGATGACGGCGGGCGGTCCGACCGGAGTCGACACCTTCAACGTCAAGGAGACTTGGTACCTTACGCTCGGCGCGGCGGTGCACACCAAGAAGCTCTTCGGCAAGAACAAGCAGTAGCTCAGGCGTCGGCCCCGCCAAGGCGCTCGAGCAACGCCTTGGCCATGTCTGCGACTTCCTGACGTCCGAGCTCACGGCTCTCGGCGCTCTGGTAGGTCTCGGTGTCCGCCTCGGGCAGCCCCTGCAGAAATCGGCTGGGCGTGATCTTCACGAGCCGGCCGCGTGCGACACGCTCTTTGTGGCGGGTCAGGTAGAGGAGGTCGCGTGCGCGCGTGACGCCCACGTAGAACAGCCGCCGTTCCTCTTCGAGATCCGCCATCGATGCGTCCGTGATCTTTGGGTCGATCGTTCTTGCATGGGGCAGGACGCCCTCGACGCAGCCGATCAGAAACACCACCGAAAACTCGAGCCCTTTTGCGGAGTGCAAGGAAGAAAGCGTGACTTGCCTGCCAGGCTCCGGCTCGTCAGGGTCGCTCGGGTCGAGCGCGATGTGGTGCAAAAGCTGCTGTAAGGCTTCACGATCGGCGCCACTCCGTGCCTCGAGCCGCTCGATGCTGCGCCGCAGAAAGTCGATGTTGGCTCGGCGCCGTTTCGCGTCTGGGCTCGAGTCTGCATCGTCCCGGAGCATCCCGACCGCGCGCAGCAAGGTGGTCGCCGTATGCGACAGCTCCCCCGCTCGGAACCCCTTCCCTGCCGTCTCGATCGCTTCGCCCAAACGTGCGGCCGAGGCTTTGGCCCGCGCGGAGAGCGCCTCGATCTGATTGGCATTGTTGAGAGCCCGGAGAAGACTCATCCGATGTGCCTGCGCATGCTCTACGATGTGTCGAAGCGACAGTGCCCCGAGGCCCCGAGCCGGGGTGTTTACAATGCGGCGCAGTGAGAGCTCGTCGCGGGGGTTCAAAGCGACACGCATGTATGCAATGCCGTCCTTGATCTCTTTGCGATCGAAGAACTTGGTGCCCCCAAAGACGCGGTACGGGATCCCGGCGATGCGGAGCTCCTCTTCGAGCAACTTGGCCTGTGTGTTGGAGCGGTAGAGCACTGCTATTTCGCGAGGGTCGGTCCCCTCACGCTGAAGCTTGCGTATCTCGGAAGCCACGAACTTCGCCTCTTCCTGGGGCTCTGGCAGCACGCACATGCGGACGGGTGGTCCACTCTCTCGGACCGGCTTCAAGACCTTGGCGTAGGGACGTCTGGGTGACTTCTCGATGGCCGCGTTGGCTACGTTCAAGATCGAGGCACGGGAACGATAGTTTTGCTCGAGCTTCGTGACCACGGCCCCGGGGAAGTGCTGCTCGAAGTCGAGAATGTTGTCGACGCACGCGCCGCGCCACCCGTAGATCGACTGGTCGTCGTCGCCGACCACGCACACGTTTCCCCGCTCGTTGGCGAGCAAGCGAACGAGATCGAGCTGCGCGACATTGGTGTCCTGGAACTCGTCGACCAGGACGTGAGCAAATCGACTCCGCCACTTGCTGCGAATCCCGGGCCGATCACGAAGGAGCACGACCGGCTTGGTGACCAGGTCGTCGAAATCGACCGCATGCATGTCCGCGAGCGTCGACTCGTAGGCGCCATAGATGCTGGCCGCAGCCTGGTCGTACTCGTCTCCCTTGGCCCTCACCTGGCCAGGCCCGAGCAGCGCATTCTTCCAAAGCGAAATCCGGGACAAGATCGCCTGTGCATCGAGCTGCCGATCTGCCTTCGCTTCGGTGCGCAGGAGCTCCCGTACGACGCCGAGGCTGTCACCCTGATCGAAGATCGTGAAGCGTGAGCCCAGCCCGAGCGCCTTGGCCTCCTCGCGCACGAACCGCACCCCAAAGCTGTGAAACGTCGACAGCCAAATCGCGCTTGCCGTCTCATCCCCCACCGTCGCACCGATACGCTCGCGCATCTCGTTGGCGGCCTTGTTGGTGAAGGTCACTGCCAAGATCGAGCCCGGCTGCACTCCGCCAGCAAGCAAGCGCGCGATGCGGGCAGTGATGACACGCGTCTTCCCCGAGCCTGCGCCCGCCAGAACCAGCAACGGCCCCTCGTCGTGCTCTACGGCAGCCCGCTGCTGTGCATTCAGTCGCAAGGCTGCGGCAAGTAGCCCGGCTCGCGTGGCAGTTCAAGGTAACTCAACGCGCATCCCGACAATGGCGTCTAGCTTGCTACAATGGATGGCATGGGTGAGGAAATCGAACGAAAGTTTCTGGTCTCGGGAGAGCTTTGGCGAGAGACGGCCGAAGGCACCCGGTACCGGCAGGGCTTTTTATCGACCGAGCCCGAACGCACCGTGCGCGTCCGCGTTGCAGGCCCGCGGGGGTCGATCACCGTCAAGGGAAAGAACGTCGGCGCACGCCGTGCGGAGTTCGAGTACGAAATTCCGGTGGCCGATGCTGAACGGATGCTAGACACCTTGTGCAAGCGCCCCCTGATCGAGAAGGTCCGCTACACGCTCGCGATTGGCCCCCATACCTGGGAGATCGATGTCTTCGAGGGCGACAACGCAGGGCTCGTGGTTGCCGAAATCGAGCTCAGCTGCGAAGACGAAGCCTTCGAGAAGCCCGACTGGGTCGGCAATGAAGTCACCGACGATCCGCGCTACTTCAACTCCAACCTGGTCGCGAACCCTTATCGGACCTGGTAGCTCGTCGAGTCGATGATTGCTCGCGGCGAGTGCTTGGTCTACGCCTGAGACATGCAGCTTCCCCCGTGCGGCTTGTATCGGACGACAGGACCCCTTGGATCCATAGCCGAGGGCCGACTAGTTTATTTTCACAACCACGGAAATCCTGGGCCGGGGGTCTACCTACCGGAGGAGTGGCGCTACAACCGTGCCCAGTTTCAGGCGAAGGGGCACACGATCGACGACCCGGGATTGGTGCGGTTCCTGCAACCTCTTCCGCCCGAAGGGTTCTATCGCGTGCTCGAGGCGTTTCATTGTTGCGAGAAGCAGTGTCGCCTCTTCGAACAAGACGCGCTGCTGCAGCTCGGGTACAACGCCGATGCAGATCCGATTCTCTTCACGCCCGAATTGGTTGACTCGATGTTCGCGATTCCGGCCAAGGGTTGGAAGACCACGCTCGAGACGCTTGGCAAGGTGCGTCAGCTACACGTGCCAGTGACGAAGCGGGACGCCCTGCCACCGCAGTAAGCGCCCGATCGTGAGCTGGCTCACTTTTCGCTGCTCACGCCAACTGCTTATACTGATCGCCTGAAGCTTAAATGGGGTGGCTTAGGAAACATGTGCGCGGGGTTCCAAGCGCCGGCTCGCTTGAAAGCGGGCCGCTCGATCGCTGGCTAACGCCCTTCATTCCGCGGGAGCTCGTCGAAGACCACATCCGAAGCCGGGCCCGGGCGTTTCTCTTGATGCGGTTCACCGTGGTCGCCGCGATCTGCACGGTGGTTTTCGCTCCGTACTTCGCTCTCTACTTGAAACTTCCTTACACCGGGCTGATGAACATTCTGTACGGGATCAGCCTAGCGCTCACGCCCGTGATCCTGAATCGCACGCGTTCACTTCGAATCGCCGCAAACTGGACCTTGTCCTCTGCGTTCGCTGTCTTGCTCTTCCAGAGCTGGGTTCTTGGCGGTGTGTCGAGCCTTGCGTACCCGTGGCTCGCCTGTGTGCCCATGGCGGCGATGCTGCTTCGGGGCGTTCGAGGCGGAGCCGTCTGGACCTTGGTCTCCGTCATCGGCGTGGTCGGCGTGGGCATTGCGGACATCATGGGTCTACTCCCGCAGGGACCTGCGTTGGTTGTCGCCGCTCGAGGTGCAACGATGGTCACCATCGCGGCCTTGACGCTGACCCTTGGCGGTTTGGCCTGGTTGGCCGAAAGCCGCGCGGAGGAGCTCCTGCAGGACCTTCAACGACAGAAACTGGTCTTCCAAGAGCGCGCCGTTCGCGACTGGCTGACTGGTCTCGCCAATCGCTCCTTGCTCACGGAGTGCCTGATCCAGAGTTGGGAGCGCGCCCGCCGGCACGGACCGCGCGGCGCCCTGTTCTTCATCGACCTGAACGATTTCAAGTTGGTCAACGACGAGCACGGGCACGCAGCGGGCGACCAGGTCTTGCGAGAGGTCGCGTTGCGGCTTCAGGACGCGGTGCGGGCCTCAGACCTCGTCGGGCGGATCGGTGGTGACGAGTTCGCGCTGGTCATCGAAGGCGTCGAGAGCCAGAAAGACGTCGCCGTGCTGGCCGACAAAGTCGCCCATGCGATCGAGCGCCCCATCGAGCTCGAGGGCGCCACAGTCCACGTCGGCGCAAGCATCGGGGTCGCGTTCTTCCCGGACCGCGCATGTCACTTCGGGGACCGCATCACTCTGCCGAGCATCCCAGCGACCGCCATCACCACTCACGGCGAGGTCGATCAGGAATCGGTCAGGCGGCTCCTCGAGAAAGCAGACGCCGCCATGTACACGGCCAAGCGCAAAGCATTGCGGTATTGGGTCCACGAGCACGTGGCGGACGAAACACTTCGCGGCACGGTCGGGTTAGTCAGCGAGCCGCCACCGGCTGCGTAGCGCAGGCGTGTAGCCCGCCGGCCCGCATGCGCTAGGGTTGCCGGGTGAAATCGACTATTGGGATTCTAACGGGGGGCGGCGACGTGCCGGGCCTCAATCCGGCCATTCGTGCCGTTACGATTCGCGCCCTTCGGGAAGGTCACCGCGTCATCGGGCTCCGCCGAGGCTGGGGTGGGCTTGTCGATATCGTCCCCGACAAGGACGCCGACAACAGTGAGCACGCCCAGGTCCTCACCGAGGAGGTCGTCAACAGGGCCGGACGCACCGGCGGCACGTTCTTGCACAGCTCGAGAACACGCCCCAGCCACTTGCCCAAGACGCTGTTACCTCCGCATCTCCAGGACAAGTACCCGGACGAAATCAACGACATCACCGACGACGTGATGAAGAATCTCGACTTTCTCGGCATCGATTATCTGATCCCGATTGGTGGCGACGACACCCTCAGCTACGGCGCACACTTGCACCAGCAGGGCGTCCCCGTAGTCGCCATTCCGAAAACCATGGACAACGATGTCCCGGGCACGGACTACTGCATCGGCTTCAGCACCTGCGTAACCCGCACGATCGAGCTGACCCACAAGCTCCGCACTTCGGCTGGCTCACACGAGAGGTTCCTCGTGATCGAGGTCTTTGGGCGGTACGCAGGTTACACCGCACTGCTGCCCACCATGGCGGGCGCAGCCAATCGCTGCGTCATCCCAGAGTATGGCTTCGACGTCGAGCATCTGACTGAGCTCTTGGTCCACGACCGTAAGCAAAATCCCAGTAACTATTCGGTTGTCTTGGTTTCCGAGGGCGCCAAGATGAGTGGTGACGCGGCCATGTCATTTGAAGGCGAGGAGGCCGACCAGTTTGGTCACCGCAAGCTAGGCGGGATGGGAGACCGCGTAGCCAACGCGATCAAGCACCTGTCGCCCCGATTCAATCAGGGCCGGCGAATCAACGTCATAAGCCAGCGATTGGGCTACTTGGTCCGCTCCGGCGATCCGGATGCCCTCGACTCGATCGTCCCCATGGCGTTCGGCAATCTGGCCTTGGATCTCATCGACAAAGGCGACTCCGGCCGATTGGTTTCAGTCCACGGCGGCCGCTACGGCAGCGTTCCCATCGAAAAGATCATCGGAACCAAGAAGGTCGTGGACGTGGAGAAGTACTACAGCACCGAGCGTCTCCGACCGAAGTTCAAAGCATTTTCGGACCTGCCGCTCTTCATCATGACGAGCGACGCCTAGTCTGCGAGGGATCCCATGAGCGCCTACATTTTCGAGCCCACCGACCTACAACGAATCGTGAAGATGCATCTCGACGCGCCACTCGGCGAGCGCTTCGATCGCATCGCGGAGACGCTGCAGGCGGTCTACGGAGAACACGTCCATCGGCAACCGGAGTGGATCTGGAGCAACGCCGGCGGAATCATGTGCTCGATGAACGTGCTGCACACATCGCCGAAGGAGTACCTGCTCTTTTGCGGAACGGCCGTCGGGTCGGAGGGACACAGCGGGCGTCATCGCGCCGAGCTCTTCGACATCGTCATCAATGGAGAACTCCAGACCTTCAGGCCGGATCAATTCAAAGCGAACACGCTCGTGCCGGGCGATATGGCCCAGCTGTCGCGCCGCACGACCAACGGAAGCCACCTGGGCCAGGAGTGCTGGCTCCTCGAGTACGCGCGCGGGAACATTGCATCGCTCTTTCCGTTTGCCCTCGGGGACACGATTTTCAGCACTCAGGACCTCACCGACGTCCGCAAGACCATGGCACATTCGACCAGGCTCATGTGGTCAGAAGCGAAGATCGCCTTGCGACAGAAGTTGCGCCGCGAGGCGCCCAGTGCGCCACGCCTCGATCTAATCGACGAACCGTCGAGGGAGAGCGCGGAGTACCCAAAGGCCGTCCCCGACTCCAACTGACACGCACGAGGACCTAGACCTCATGGCTTCAAACTACCGACAACTTCGAGCGCGCGCGCTCAAGGCGATGTTCAAGGCGCACGCTGCAATCTACGAGCTCAGCGACGGACGAATCGGCGCCTGGGCTGGCCTACCCACGCTGCTGCTCTCGGTCACCGGACGCAAGTCGGGCAAGACCTACTCGACACCGCTCGTATATTTTCGCGACGCCGATAGCTACGTCGTGGTTGGCTCGGATGGCGCAGCGAGGCGCGACCCCCAATGGTGGAAGAACCTCCAGGTCAATCCGATCGGTGTGGTCCGCGCAGGCCGTAAGAAGCTCGAGGTGAAGGCCACCCTGGCGACCGGACCCGCGCGCGAGCGCCTCTGGAAGACCGGCATGACGGTCAATCCGATGTGGGCGAAGTACCAGGTCCGCACCGAACGGGAGCTTCCGGTCGTAGTCTTGACACCAGTCCAATAGGTGCTGGAAACCGCTCAGTTTTGCCCACACGCCGGAGTAAGTCGACGGGCTCCGCCTACACCGCCGATTCGACCGATTGGCTCGGATACGACATCTCCAACACGAGGCAGCCTGCGTCGGGGCCGAGGCGCTACGCCGCGCCTTCAGCCTCTGTGTCCCAGGAAGGAAACAAGAGTACGGCAGGATGCACGTGCAGGGCGCGAGCCAATGCCTTGGCCCGCTCGACGCCAAGCCTCACTCTTTCGTTCTCGATGCTCGAGATCGTCGCCTGACTGAGCCCGGCCCGTTCCGCCAACTCCACCTGTGTGAGCTCGTTCACCTCCCGAAGAGTGCGCACCATCTCGGCGGTGGTCAGCTCGAGGCGAGGCCGAGCCTTGACGAACCCGCCGCGCCGCAGGGCCGCCTCGACCCGCCTCCCGCGCCTAGTACTCATGAGGATTCACCTCCAGCACCAGTACTTCGAGCACGTCGCGTTCCACGACGTAGAGAACGTGCCACTTTTTGCTCAGATAGCTGGACCGAGCTCCCTTCCACTCGCCTTTCAACGCGTGGTCGCGAAAGCCCGGAATCCTTCGCAGCGCGTTCGGACCAGAAAGCTCCACGACTGCCCTCCATGCTTCGTACCTTCTCAGAACATCCTTGGGACACCTTCTGACCTGCCTCCTGCACAAGGGGCTCTCACGAACCTCCCACATTATGATTTCATGATATTCTGTATTAGTAATATACGCAAGGTTGATGGTTTCATCGGGGTTATCGGCCGGGGTCGCGTGGGATTGCGCACTCCGGCAGAGGGCCGTTTACTGCACTAATGCGCGCGGTGGTTCTTGGTGCGAGTGGGTTCTTTGGGAGCCATGTCATCGACACGACGTCACGCACGAGCCGCTTCGACGATGCACGCGTCCGAGCCCTCGGATACGTGCCCCAGTTCTCCATCGACGACGCTGTAGCTGAGGCAATCGCCTCAGAACACGAGCTGGCGACTTAATCCAAACGCGGCTGCTCGACGTAGGGACGTTTGAAGGGCGGAT
>JBGUEF010000094.1:0-10252 GCA_041821485.1 Deltaproteobacteria bacterium | reverse complement strand
CATGGTGGTCCTCGATTCGGTGCCCGTCGAAATGCGTGACGCCGTTCTTCGATGGGTGACTGAGATGGCCCGAGGCATGCAGATCTATAGTCATCGCTCGGCCGACCGGGACGGCATCATCGCACCATCGACGAGCGACGACCTCCAACGCTATTGCTACTTCGTAGCAGGCACGGTGGGGCAGATGCTGACCGAGCTCTTCATCTCGGAGATGGGGCTCGAGGCCGACAGCGCCGGCGCTCGACGACTGGCCGAACACGCGGAGGCGTTCGGCACGGGCCTTCAGCTCGTCAATATTTTGAAAGACATCACCGACGATCTGCATCGAGGTTGGTCGTTTGTTCCTAGGTCTCTTTGCAGAGCGCAGGGTCTTCGGCACCAAGAGCTCACTGATCCCAGCTGTCGTCCAGCAGCGCATCGCGCAGTGGTTCCGCTCTTCGACCTTACCCGGGCCAACCTCGATCGCGCACTCAACTATGCCCTTGCAGTGCCTGTTGAGCATCAAGAGATCCGCTTGTTCTGTCTGCTTCCTCTATGGCTAGCAGTGAAGACGGTCGGCCTTGCCTACGGAAACGACGCCATGTTCGTCACCGGCGAACAGGTCAAAGTGAGTCGGGCAGAGGTCGAGGACGTGATCGCCCGCTGCATGACTGCCTGCGGCGACGACACGCTCCTTCGTGCCGACTACGAACTGATGTGGAGTCCGGCGTCGAGGTTGATGGTCGCCGGTTCCGCGATGGGCGAGTGGCCCCAAGGAATGGACGCAGCATGAGTGCGAAAGCACTGACGGCGTCGCTCGAACGACCCTCGTCGCGGATCCCGGGCTTCTACCAACTCGACGTCCGGAGCCGACATCGAGAGCTCGCACAGCGGTTTGACCTTACCGATGAAGACCTCGAGCTACTCTGGGGTGCCAGCATGGACGGAGTCGCCATCGCAGACAAAATGGTGGAGAACTGCGTCGGAATTCTTCGCTTGCCGATCGGCTTAGGCCTCAACTTCCAGGTCAACGGGCGAGATTACGTCGTGCCCATGGCGGTGGAAGAGCCTTCGGTCGTTGCCGCAGCGAGCAACATCGCGCGGGTGGTGCGGGCATCCGGTGGCTTTCAGGCGCAGGCCGACCCGTCAGTGATGATCGCGCAGGTGCAGGTTCTAGGGGTGAACGACATCGATGACGCGCGCGCTGCCCTGACAGAAGCAGCGCCAACGATTGTGGAAGCAGCAAACGCACGCCACCCGCGCATGGTGGCAAGAGGGGGCGGCGCGATCGGTATTGAGGTCCGTGTGCTCGATTCGGCCCCGCGCATGGTCGTTGTCCATCTTCTCATCAATTGCTGCGACGCGATGGGAGCCAACATCGCCAACGACATGGCCGAGTGTGTCGCACCGCTCATCGAGGAGGCGACGGGCGGCCGAGCGTGCCTGCGTATTCTGAGTAACCTCGCCGACCGCAGGCTGGCCCGCGCGCACTGCACGATTCGAGAAGAGCTGCTCGAGCGCCCGGGGCACGCTGGACCTGATGTCGCAGGAGGGGTGGTCGAAGCCTATCGATTTGCGGCGGCCGATCCGTATCGCGCTGCCACCCATAACAAGGGAGTCATGAACGGGATCGATGCGGTGGGCATCGCAACCGGAAACGATTGGCGCAGCCTCGAGGCCGGCGCACATGCCTACGCTGCGCGAAACGGCCGGTACGAACCGTTGACCCGCTGGTGGCGATCGAAAGGTCACCTTCACGGAGAGATCGAGCTTCCGATGGCAGTGGGCACGGTCGGCGGTTCGACCCGCGTCCAGCCCGTACTCGGCGTTCTCCAGAAGCTGCTTCGCACCCAAAGCGCTCAGGAGCTGGCGATGGTGATGGCAGCGGTCGGGCTCGCGCAAAACCTCGGTGCGCTCTGTGCCCTCGCCAGCGAAGGAATTCAACGGGGGCACATGAGCCTTCATGCCCGTTCAGTCGCGCTCGCCGCGGGCGTATCGGAGGACCGCATCGACGACGTCGCAGCCAAGCTGGTGCGAATCGGAGACTTCAGCCCGTCGGCAGCCCGCCGGATCGCGGAAAGCGTGTGACGACGCATGGCTGCGCACGCCCTTAGATCTCAGCCATCTGTCCAAACTCCCGCGCTCGCGCTGGGAGCGGAGGCACTCATTCGGATGCAGCGCACCGACGGAAGTTGGGAGGGAGAGTGCGTTTGGTGTCCGATGCTTACCGCGCAGTACACGATGACCGCCCACATGATCGGGCTGGAGATCCCGCTGAAACGCCGTCAGGGGATCATCACCCACTTCCGCGCGACGCAGAACGATGCCGGTGTTTGGGGCCTCCATCCCTTCGACGAAGGAAGCCTCTTCGTGACGACGCTCGTCTACGTGGCTGCGCGCCTTCTTTGCATCCCCCCAACCGCACCATGGCTCCAGGGCGCCCGTCGCATGTTCGATCGCGAAGGTGGCGTTCAGCGAATTCCGACATGGGGCAAAGTCTGGCTGGCGTTTCTCGGCCTCTACTCTTGGGAGGGGATCAACCCAATCCTTCCTGAAGTGTGGGCGCTGCCGCCAGGCGTTCCGTTTCATCCCGCGAACTACTACTGCCATACCCGCTCGATATACCTAGGCCTAGCGGTGCTCTACGGGCAACGGTTCGCTGCACCGAGCAGCCCGATTCTCGATGAGGTCCGCGCCGAACTCTACCAAGGCGGCTATGACGAAATCGATTTCTCTGCCTGCGCGAACGAGGTCCGAGACAAAGACGCCCCGTTCCGCCCAAGCACTGGGCTTCGCGCGGTCTTCGCACTGAGCCGGCTCTATGAACGGGTACAACTAAAGAGCGTTCGTCCACGTATTCTCCGGCAGCTCCGCGAACGGATGCGGCGCGACCTACGGGCCAGCAGCTATCTGTCGCTCTCGCCGGTGAACGGTCTTCTCACCGTTCTCGCGCTTTGGGCCGACGATCCGGAGGACGCCGATCTGAAACGCGCGACCGAGAAGATCGACGCGTGGTTTTGGGAAGACGCGTGCGAGGGGTCGCGAGTCTCCGGCGCCGGAAGCGTCTGCTGGGACACGTCTTTTGCGCTTCAGGCCCTTTCTACCCTCCCAGACGTTGCCGATCGGGAGGCGCTGACCCGTGGAGCGTCGTTTCTCGCGAGTCAGCAGATCGAGCGCGCGGGCTTCGACTACCGCGCCGCCCACCGCATCGACCCCAGCGGAGGTTGGTGCTTCTCCGAGGTCGGGCACGGCTGGCCGGTCAGTGACTGCACCGCCGAAGCGCTCCTAGCCCTGCTGCACACCCGGCCCGAGTGTCTCGGTCGCGAAGGCGCTGCGCGCGCCTGCCGATTCATTCTTCGGTGTCAGAACTCTGACGGAGGCTTTGGCAGCTACGAGCCGAGCAAGACGTTCTTTCCGCTCGAGTGGATGAACCCGTCAGAGATGTTCGGGAGCTGCATGGTGGAGCGATCGTACGTCGAGTGCACCGCGTCGTCTCTCATGGCACTGCGCGAAATCCAAAGCCGATATCCCGAGGTCGTTCGTCACCGAATTGAGCGCGCCATCGAGTGCGCCCGCCGCTTCCTCACGAAGACCCAGAACCCCGATGGGACCTGGGACGCCGCTTGGGGCGTCCACTACGTCTACGGGACGATGTTCGGGGTACGTGGCCTACTCGCATCCGGCGTTGCACCCAGCGATGAGCGAATCCGAAAGGCTTGCCGATGGCTGCTAGCGCGTCAGCGTCCAGACGGGAGCTGGGGCGAGCACCACACCAGCTGCACAGAAGGGCATTACGTGCCAGCTGCGGGTGGCCTTTGCGTTCAGACGGCGTGGGCGCTCACTACCATCGTCGAGGCCGATGACCCGGACCGCGGGGCGATGAAGCGCGCTGCCGCATTTCTCGAACGCTCGCAGCTCGCATCGGGGGAATGGTCAAACGACGAGTTCACCGGTGTGTTTTTTGCCACCGCCCTGCTGAACTATCGGATGTACGGACAGTATTTCCCAGTCTTGGCTCTGGCGCTCTGGAACCGCCACCTTTCCGAAGATCAACGAACAGCGGAGACACAATGCAACCAATGAAAGCAACGCTCAGGCCAGGCACCGGCGAGGACGGTGTCATAGAGGATGCGTCAAGCGCTGTAGTTCCACGGTGGTTGCGACAAGTGCGTGAGGGCACGGATGAGTGTCTTGTTCGGTTCTTCGAGGATAAGAGAAACGAAACACGGGAGATCTCCAGCCCTACCTTGGAACTCGTCGACGAGATCGAGGCATTGACAATGCGTGGCGGCAAGCGTCTCCGCCCCGCCCTTGCGGTAGCGGCGTATCGATGTGTGCGCCCCGGGGAGGGGACGGAGCGACTCGCCGAGCTGTGTGCATCTCTCGAGCTGCTGCAGAGCTATTTGCTCATCCACGACGACTGGATGGACGGCGATGAGGTGCGACGAGGAGGCGCCGCGGTTCATGCAAACTTGGAGCGCCTCCATCGTGACAGCCACTTGGGTGCGGCACTGGCCGTATTGGCAGGTGACCTCGCGTCGGCATATGCCTGGGAGCTCTTCATGCGGGCCCCGTATCCCGTGAAGTCCTGGTCAAGGGCCGCCTCGCTATTCCTCCAGACGCAAAAAGAGGTCTACTGCGGCCAGCACCTCGACTTGATCGGGGACGCCGATGTTGCCCGAATGCATGGCCTCAAGACCACCAGCTACACGGTTCGCGGCCCGATGTTGCTCGGAGCGCTCCTGGGCGAACCCAGCCATCGGCAGGCAGAAGCGCTGAGCGGATGGGCCACCCCCATTGGTGAGGCGTTCCAAATCCGCGACGATCTCCTAGGAGCCCTTGGCTCTGCGGACGCTACGGGGAAGCCCGGCCTGGACCTTCAGCACGGGAAGGTCAGCAGCGTTCTGGCCGAGCTGCGGCAATCGACCGATCGAGCCGCGCGCGAGCCGGTGGAACACGTCGTCGGCCGCGGTGAGGTCTCGGATCGAGAGCTGAGCCATGCGCGCGATCTCCTGCACGACCTGGGCGTGGTCGATCGCCTCGAGCAACGGATCAACGCGCTGAGGAAGCAAGCGGACGCGGTCTTGGATGAGGCTCCTTTCAGTCCGCAAGGTCACAGCATGCTCGCGCGGCTCGCCGACAAGCTAACTATTCGTCAATCGTAGATGGCTGATTCACGAATGGGATTTGGCCGGGGCAAAGTGATTTTGTTGGGAGAGCACTCCGTCGTTCACGGCTCTCCGGCGATCGCCATGGGAATCAGCAGAGGCATAAGCGCGGTTGCGCGGGCTGCCGACGAGGACCTGCTAACCGTGTCGCCGTGGAGCTCGCGGGTACGCCCTCGCGACAATGGCAAGGAACCGCTCGAACAGGCCTTTGCGATAGCCCTAGGCACTTACTCCAATCGCCCTCCCCTGCGGGTCGATGTGCAAGTCGACCTACCGTCTGGTGCAGGTCTCGGCTGCTCAGCGGCATTGGGAGTCGCCATCTTCGATGCCATCGACGGGGCGCTCTGCATCATCCGATCGCGAGAGGAGCTTGGGCGGATGGCGCACGAGTGGGAGGAAGTCTTTCACGGCTCCCCCTCTGGCATCGACAACATGGCGGCTGCCGTAGGGGGGGTGCTGCGCTACCGAAAAGGAGCGCCTCTGAAACCACTGTCGCTAGGGCGGCCGCTTCGAGTTGTGGTCGCCCACAGCGGAGAAAGGTCGAAAACCAAAGAAATGGTTTCGCTCGTTGCTCGTCAGTTAGCGAGCAATCCTGCGCGTGTCCGCGACAAGTTCGACGATGTGTCTGACCTAGTGGATGAAGCGGAAGTGGCCCTGTCGGCTGGCGACATGCGCACCCTTGGCCGTCTGCTCAACTGGAACCATGGGATCTTGAGCTCGCTTCTCCTGTCCACGCCGAAAGTTGAGGATCTGTGCCGCCTCGCCAGAGCCCACGGGGCTCTTGGCGCAAAAGTCACAGGCGCGGGCGGAGGGGGCTGCATCGTGGCACTGGCCGAGGACGAGGAACATGCCCATCGCATTCGCGACGTTCTCGGATCTCGCTCCTTCGTCGACGAGGTCCGCCCGTGACTCCCGGAACCATGCACGCCCGCGCCTCGGCCCGCGCCAACATCGCCTTGGCCAAGTATTGGGGCAAGGCAGACTTCGAACACAACGTTCCAGCGGTTCCGAGCATTTCGTTGACGCTCGATCAGCTGGTCACCGAGACGGAGGTACGCTTTGTCGAGAAACTCGAAAGCGACATCGTGATGCTAGACGGGCGTCCCACTACGGCACGCGAGGCTCAGCGTGCGATCGCAATGCTTGATCGCGTGCGCCGAACAGCGGGCCTTCGGTGGAAAGCAACGGTAACGAGCTCCAATCACTTCCCCACATCGGCTGGTCTCGCCTCGAGCGCTTCGGGCTTTGCAGCGCTCGCCGCGGCTGCCACGCGGGCGGCCGGCTTGGAACTAGATTCAGAGGCACTGAGTGTGCTCGCCCGCCGATCGAGCGCATCCGCCGCCCGATCGATCTTCGGAGGATTCGTCGAGCTCCCAGGAGGCCAACCCGGTCAAGGGAGCCTTGCTGCCCGTCAAATCGCCTCCGAGCGTCACTGGGACGTCCGCCTGATCGTCGCGCTCACGGCGAAGGGACCTAAGTCGGTGAGCTCGACGGACGCGATGGAACGCTCGCGCAAGACCTCTCCTTACTATCAGGCATGGGTCGAGCACGCGCCCCGCTGGGCAGTGGCCATCAAACGCGCAGTTCGCGATCGGGACTTGGCTGCACTTGGCAACGCCATGGAGCAGAGCACGTTCGCGTTTCACTCCTGCGCCATGACCGCGGAGCCAACGATCCTCTACTGGAGCCCAGCAACGGTAGCGGCGCTCCGCACGGTCACCGGCCTCCGTGAGCGCGGTGTCTCAGCCTGGAGCACGATGGACGCTGGACCGCACGTCAAAGTGCTCTGTGAGGCAGCGGACGCGCCCCGGGTTCAACAGGCTTTGGATCGAACACCCGGAGTGCTCGAAACACGCGTCGCAAGACCGGGGACCGGAATCGAGGTGTTGTCGTGATCCCTTGCGGCACATCGGCACCGGGGAAGGCATTCTTGTGTGGCGAGTATGCGGTTCGGTCCGGGGCGCCGGCGATCGTTGCTGCAGTCAACAGACGGGTGACCGCGAGATGGACCCGTCTGCCGGTTCGGACTGAGCTGTTTCCCCTCGAAGCCCGGGCGACGCTCGCGGCCGCGCAGGACCACTTTGGCCATCCCCCACATCATCTCAGCATCGATACCCGGCGTCTGTACGACGGTCCAAACAAGCTCGGCTTGGGCTCGTCTGCAGCCGTGGCCGCAGCAAGTGCGGCCGCCCTGATCGCGCTGCAGGATCACGATCTCAGCGAGCGCGAGGTGCGTGACCGGGTGTTCGCGACCGCGTTGCGTGGTCACTCGGCGGTCGCGCCGGAGGGAAGCGGGGCTGACGTGGCGGCAGCAACGTACGGTGGCTATCTGTGGTTCCAAAGGCGCCCGGGAGAGCTGTTGGCCCAGCCGATTGAACCCCCGAGCTCACTCGTGTGCCTGCTGCTCTGGACGGGCGAGTCTGCGCGAACCAGCGATCTACTCGCGCAAGTAGATCGATTGGAAGTGCAGGCGCCGAAAGTCCACGACCGGTGCATGAGCGCGCTGAAACAGCACGCCACGGAGTTCGCGGATGCATTCAGGTCGGGCGACGGTCGCGACATCATCCGGACGGTACGCGATTACAGCGCCTGCATGAGCGCCCTTGGCGTGGCGGCGCAAGCTCCCATCGTGAACTCCAAGCTCCGTCGCGTCGCAGAGTGGGCGTGGTGGCACGGCGGTGCCGCCAAACCATGCGGCGCAGGAGGGGGAGATCTTGCCGTAGCCTTCTTCCTGGATCGCGAGGCCGCTGAGGCCTTTGCAGCGGTGTGCGAGAACGATGGGCTCGCCCAAGTGCGGGTGGAATGGGGGGCCGAGGGAGTCCGCGCCCTCCGAGAAAGCGACAAGGCCACTTCAACAGACGCCTTTTAGGAGCACATCATGACTGCCCACGCACAGATCGGCTCGTCGCGCCTCACCGTAGCGAAGCTCAAGAACCCTCCTCGACTCACGGGCGGTCTGCCTGTGATCGGTCACACCAGAGCCTTCATCAACGACACCGTCGGCCTCTTGCAAAGAACGCACGACGAGTGCGGCGCTGTGGGCAAGTTCAAGCTATTTGGCAAAGACATCATCCTCTTCACCGGACCCGAAGCCCACGAAGCGTTGTTTCGTCAGCCCGATGAAGTGCTCAGCCCGAATGCGGCGTACAAGATGATGGTTCCGGTCTTTGGGAGAGGCGTCGCCTACGGGGCGGAGCCCTCGAAGATGGCCGAGCAAATGCACATGCTCTATCCCGCGCTACGCAACAATCGCATGCGCACCTACACCGAGATTGTGGCCCGCGAAACGCTGGATACAATTGCAAATTGGGGTGAAGAAGGCGAAATCGAAGCGAGCGCCTTCTTTGCGATGCTCACGAACTACACCTCGAGCAGCTGCCTCCTCGGCAAGGAGTTCCGAACCGAGATGAGCGAGGAGTTCTCGAAGGTCTACTACGACCTGGAGCGCGGGATCGTGGCTTGGGGCTACATCCACCCTTACCTGCCGATCCCAGCTTTCCGGCGGCGCGATCGCGCTCGCGCACGTCTGGGCGAAATGGTCTCGGAAATCGTCGAGGCTCGGAAGCAATCCGGATATCGCGGAGAGGACTTTCTCCAAACCCTGATGGACGCCGAGTACAAGGACGGAAGCAAACTCACCGATCACGAGGTCACGGGCATGCTCGTCGCCGCGATGTTTGCCGGGCATCACACCAGTTCCGTTACGACAGCGTGGACCTTAATCGAGCTCTTGCGCCATCCGCAGTTTCTCGACGAAGTCCGGGACGAGATCCGCGCGCGATATGCCGAGGAAGACGCCTACACCTTCCAATCGCTACGTGACCTCGAGAAGACAGAACGGGCCGTCAAAGAGGCGTTACGAATTCATCCGCCCCTCTTCATTCTACTGCGGGCGGCGCTGAAGAACTGCCAGATCCTCGGCTACCAGGTCAAAAAGGGCGACTGGGTGGCGGTTTCACCCTTGGTTGCGCATCGTGACGAAAGCGTCTTCAGCAACGCACTCCAGTTCGACCCAACTCGATACGGCCCTGGCCGCGAGGAAGACAGGAGGCCCTTCGCCTACATCTCCTTTGGCGGCGGCAGACACAAATGCATGGGCAACGCCTTCGCGATTCTGCAGATCAAGACCATCATGGCTGTGCTGCTGCATCGCTACGATTTCGAGCTCGTGGGCGACACGATCGAAACCGACTTTCAGGGTTTGGTGCTCGGCCCCAAGCCGCCAATTCGAGTTCGTTACCGCCGCCGAGGCTGACCGCCTCAGGGGCAGCGCGTGTTCGCATCGCGCGCGATGGCAGCCACCCACGGATCGCCTCCGAGTCTTGATGGTCGCCCACTCTCTCGACTTCAGTCTCGATGTCACCAGCTTTAAAGGGCCTGGTGTCACGACGAAAGCGCGGCATGTCTAAGCGGACATGACGGCCTCGCCAGTCATGTCCTAAACGACATGTCCGATCGGACATGCCTCGCTCGGCGGCAGAAAAAACGCCCTATTTGAGCTCGGCAGGCAGCCCCCGCGGGATGGCACGGGAGTTGCAAAACTCCGCGGCAAGAGGAGCTGAAGATGGAACAGGTCATCCCAAAGAGTCTCGCGGACGCCGAACAGTCGGACCCCCAAAACAACGTTAGAGACCTCGGTCGGTGGGCGCGCATCGCCACGATGAGCTGTACGAGCATCGTTGCGATCGGTACTTCACTCGCGCTTCCGTGGGTGTTGTGGTTTGCCGCAGGGGTGGCATTCGCGACGGTCATCTTCAGAAACCACCCGGCCGAGGTGCTGTACAACCGCTTCATTCGCCGGTTCACGCACACGGTGGCTCTCCCGCCGACCGCTCGCGCACGCAAGGTCGCCTTGGGAGTCTCGGGGGGCCTGCTGATTGGCGCCGGATTCGCATTCTTCTTCGACGCGACCCAGCTGGGTTACGCGATGGGCATCGGCGTCAAGCTCTTCCTCCGCTTGCTACGAGGCTGACCTGAGAGCAAAGACGCTTGCGCGTGCGCTCAAGGTGCACCCGGCGGTGCACGACGCAAACGTGGTCGGCCTCCCCGACGAGACGTGGGGCCAGCGGGTGTGTGCCGTGGTGTCCCTCGAGCCCGACGTGCAG
>JBGUEF010000093.1:0-10262 GCA_041821485.1 Deltaproteobacteria bacterium | reverse complement strand
GGTCCGATCGGTACTCAGGATGCAGCGTTTGCACGACCTTGTTGCCCATCCAGGTCGCGAACGCCTCGTTGAGCCAGATGTCGTCCCACCATGGCATCGTGACCAGATTGCCAAACCACTGATGGGCGAGCTCGTGCGCCAGGACGTAGGCGAACGCGCGGCGTTGGTGTTCCGTCGCGTGCGCTTCGTCGATCAAGAGGAGCCACTCGCGGAAAGTGATCAGTCCAACGTTCTCCATGGCGCCCGCGGAAAAATCGGGGACCGCGACCAGGTCGAGCTTTCGGTACGGGTAGGGGATGCCGAAGTAGTCTTCGAGCACCTCGACGTACGCCGCGGTGCGCTCGAGCGCGTAGTTCAGTTGGCCGCCGCGGCCCCTGGCTGCGACGCCACGGAGCGGAACCGGGAACGGGCGACCTTCGCTGGGCGGAATGGTGGGCCCGGTGACGACGTCCAGGGGCCCCACCGCCCACGCCACCAGATAGGTAGGGAGGGGCGGCGTTGGCATGAAGCTGATGCGCTGAAGGTCATCGGGCAGCTTGATCGCGCGGTCGACCGGGGTATTTGCGACGGCGAGTTGATCTGCCGGAATCGTGAGGGTCACGTCGAACGGCGTCTTGAAGCGCGGCTCGTCAAAGCAGGGAAACGCCAGCCGTGCGCTGATCGATTCGAATTGCGTGAAGGCATAGGCGTCGCCGCCAGACTCGACGCGGTAGAGCCCGCGTAGTGCTGTGTTGAACGCGGCCGTGTACTCGATGTGAAGGGTGCTCTTGCCCGCGGGCAAGGCTTCTTGGAATTCGACGCGCGCTACTCCGTCCAAGGTTCTCTGCTCCCAGGTCGCAGGGATACGAGTCGTCGCGTGGGACGCGTCGATCGCGATGACGTTCAACCCTTCTCCATGCATCCAGATCGTGGTCGAAGGCTCGTCGAGTTCGATACCAACTACCGCGGTTCCGGAGAAGGTTTGCTCTTCGGGGATGATGGTGAGGCTCAGGCGATAACTCGTGGGTCGGACACCCTCGGGTAGCCGGCCTTCGGGAGGCTGCGACACCCTTGGTGCCGTCTCGGCTCGTTCGCTGGCGCCCCCGCATGCGGAGGTGGCCAAGCAGAGTGCAGCCATGGAGAGGGCGCCCCTGGCGGCGCTCAACTTCATGGTCGCGGCCTTCGGCCAGGGTCGTGGCCGAGCGCGAACAAACGATCGTAAAGCGCCGACCCGAGGGGTTTGTGTGACGTGCGTGGCAGTGCTTGCCCCAGGCACGGTTGCAGGCTGCGAAGTGTCTGGGCGAGCTCTTGCATCGACGGGCCTTCCGCCCCCAAAGCAAGCGTCGACGACGGCTGGCGGTTGGCGAACCAACTGGCGACCGTGGTGAAGAACACGGCCAACGCAGTCGCTGCGACGAGCTTGCGCGGGTCATCTGCACCCACGGCGCCAGCCGCGATGAACACGACGACCGACAATGGGACCGCGATTCCCCATCGAGCCGCGCGCTCGAGCCGCGCGCCCAGCGCCCCTCCCACCTCGTAGCGGACCAGCGTTTGCCAGTGCTGCTCGGGGGCCCGGCTGAGCAGGCCGTCGCTCACCAACGCAGTCCGGAGCCAAGGTAGCGCGGCCGTGTGCGTGAGGAAGGGGGTCGGCGCGGGAAGGTGTGCAAGGCGCCAGGACACCCCGTCGGCCTCGATGCGCTTTGGGATCGTAGGCCAGAAGCCGAGTGTCATCATCAGCCACGGGCTGACGACGATCACCGCGGCAATGCAGAGGAGCGCGGCGGTCAGCGCCTGAACGATGGGCCCTAGCGGAAGCCAGGCCTCGACCGCGGCGCGGACGAGTAGCGAGAGTGCCGTGGCGACGACCAGAACAGCCGATACCTGCACGGCGCGCCCCGTGGTTTCGAGCGCCGACATCGCTGCGGCTTCTTCGGGGGTGCGCCGGGCCAAGGCGAAGCTCACCCAAGCCGTGGTCGCGGCCAGAGTCGCGAAGAACCAAGAGCCCACGGTCGGCCATCGCGTCGACAGCAACGGGTCGACGAGCAGTGCGCCAGCTACGGCCGAGGCCGGGAGCAAGATGAGGCCCGCAAAAAGCGTCGCGCGCCGATAGTGACCGAGCGCTCGTTCTCGCGTGGCAGGCGGCGCCGATGCGCCCTCCGTCAACAACGATTGCAGTGCCGCACAGACCATCCACGGGATGAGAGCGCACGCGGCCAAGAGGATCAACGCGGTCATGCGAGCTCCACCACTACGGGGGCGTGGTCCGAGGGTGACTTCCGTGCGCGCTCCTCCCGATCGACCACGGCGCCGATGGTTCGCTCGGCGACCTTGGAGGTACAGTAGATGTGGTCGATGCGCAGCCCGTTGCCTCGCTCGAAACCCCTTCCACGGTAGTCCCACCACGAGAAAACGCCGCCGGCCGGATGAAAAGGGCGCACGACGTCGTGAAGCCCGAACGCCGCGACCTGACTCAGGGCGTCCCGCACCGCGTCGCAGGCGAGCACGGACGAGCGCCACTCGCCAAGCCTGCCGATGTCGTCGTCCCAGGGCGCCACGTTGAAGTCGCCGCAGAGCGCGACCTGGTCCGCTTCCGGATCGAATCGCTTTGCGAGCGCCTGACGGAGGCGCGACATCCAACGAAGCTTGTACTCGAACTTATCGGAGCCCACCTCGCCGCCATTCGGGAAATACGCGCTGAGAATCGTCACGCCGTTCACTTCGCCGGTGATCAGGCGGGCTTGCGGGTCGTCCTCACCGTCGCCGAGGCCTCGCACGACGTTCGAAATGGGGTGCCGGCTGAGGATGGCCACACCGTTGTAGGTCTTCTGCCCGAGGACCGCAGCCTCGTATCCGCACTCGCGGATTTCGTCGTACGGGAAGTCCGCCTCAGTCACCTTCAGCTCCTGCAGACACAGAACATCGGGCCGCGCCGCGTCGAGCCAGTCGATCACGTGCTGCCGGCGCGCCCGGATCGAGTTCACGTTCCACGTGGCGACCTTCATGCCGGTATGAAGTAGCATGGAATCATGACGAAGAAGCGAATCGAGACCAACCAGGCGCCTGCCGCCATCGGCCCGTACTGCCAGGCAGTCGTCGCCGGGGAGTGGGTGTACTGTTCAGGGCAGCTCGGGCTCGACCCCAACGGGGCCGAGATGGTGGGCGGCGGAGACATCGAAGCGGAGACACGGCAGGTGCTGAAGAACCTGGACGCCGTGCTCGAAAAAGCTGGAGCGAGTCGAGGTGATGTCGTGAAAGCCACTGTCTATCTGACAGATATGAATGAATTCTCGAAGATGAATCAGGTTTATGCCGCCTTCTTCGAGGGGCTCGTTCCGCCAGCGCGGGCAACCGTGCAGGTCGCGGCCCTGCCCAAGGGTGCGAAGGTCGAAATCGACTTCACGGCGAGGGTCGAAGGCTAGGCGTTGAAGGGGTCGCGAAGGTCGGCGGTGTCTTCGCGGTCGGGGCCTACGCTGACCACGCCCACGCGGCATCCGACCTCCTGCTCGATTCGGGCGAGGTACCGCTGCGCGGCGGGGGGAAGGTCGCTCCGGCTGCGGCACGAGATCAGATCTTCGCTCCAGCCCTCGAGCGTTTCGTAGATGGGTTGGACCGCTTCGACCCGCTCGTACGGTGGGTAGGTGAGGCGTTCGCCATCGAGCTCGTAGGCTACGCAGATCTCGAGCTCCGGCAGTGCCGACAGTACGTCGAGCTTCGTGATCGCCAGCTCGCTCAGGCCGTTGACCGCTACTGCATGCCGGAGTGCCACGAGGTCGAGCCAGCCACAGCGGCGGGGGCGTCCCGTGGTGGAGCCGTACTCTGCGCCCGCATCGCGGAGCCGTTGTCCCGTTTCATTGTCGAGCTCGGTGGGAAAGGGACCGCCACCGACGCGAGTTGTGTAGGCCTTTGCGATCCCAATGGCGCTGCGAATGTGCGTCGGGCCGATACCCGCGCCCGCACAAGCCCCGCCGGCAACCGCGTTCGAGCTCGTGACGAAGGGGTAGGTGCCGTTGTCGATGTCGAGCATCGTCCCCTGTGCACCTTCGAGGAGGATCTTCTCGCCGTCTTGTATCGATGCGCGAATGATGGCCGCGGCGTCTCCGATGTATGCCCGGAGCAGTTCGCCGAGCTCCGCGTACTGCTTCACGATATCGTCGGTGGTCGGAAGAGTGCCGCCGAGGTCCTCGGCGACCGGACGCCAGCACTCGAGGTTCGCGTCGAGGTTGCGACGCAGTCTCTCGGCGTGGAGCAGGTCACCCATGCGAACGCCACGCCGCGCGACTTTGTCCTCGTAGCAGGGGCCGATGCCCCGTTTGGTGGTTCCGATCGCCCCGCCCGACTTCTTCTCGCGTAGCTCGTCGATCAACTTGTGGTGCGGCAAGACGACATGCGCGCGCTGGCTCACCAGGAGCCGGCCCTGCGTTGCAACGCCGCGTTCATTCAGCGCTTCGATCTCCTTGAGGAAGACCGCCGGGTCGATGACGGTGCCCTGTCCAACGACGCAGCGGGTCTGCTCGTGAAGGATCCCCGAGGGAATCAGATGAAGAATCTGTTTCTCGCCACCGACCACCAGCGTGTGGCCGGCGTTTGCGCCGCCGGCGTATCGCACGACGAGGTCGGCGTAAGGGGCGTAGAGGTCGACGACCTTACCCTTGCCTTCGTCCCCCCACTGGGCTCCTACCACCACCAATGCACTCATGATTCGTTCCCAACTCGTGCCCAAGAAGACAATTCGACGAACAACTCGTCACTCGGCTCACCGTTGAGCCTCCGCGAGCGGCCGTCCTGTACGCGCACGAGATGCGTGCGGTTCCCTTGTTGCCAGATCAATAGATCGTAATCCCACGCTTTGGCGTATTGCTTGGCCTCGTTGTCGCTCTTGGCAGGGATGACCGCCGCGCGCGCGCCACGTTTTCGCCAGAGCTCTGCCGTCTTTCTGCGCCGGGCATAGCTGCCGCCGGCCACCACGACTCGCAAGGGCAGCTCGCCTCGGAGGGAGACGCCCGCGTCGGAGAGTGCCCACACCACGTTATCGACTTCGAAAGCAAAGCCGGTCGCCGGCGCAGGCGCGTCGTATCGGCTCAGCAGGTCGTCATAGCGACCGCCCATCCCCAGCGGCTCTCCGGGCCCGGCGGCTAGAAGCGTCATGCTCACACCCGTGTAGTAGCTGTGACGTCGCAGGTCGCTGAGGTCGATGGCGACGCGGTCGCCGAGGCCCGCCGATTCGAGGCGGTCGACCACACGCTCGAGCTCGTCGAGCGCGCGCTTCGCGGCCGCGTTGCGGAGCCGCCGGCGTGCATCGGCGATCACCGAGCGGCCGCCGTAGAGATCACAGAGCATGAGCAGCCGTTTGCGCTCGGCGGCGACGACGCCAGCGTCCTTGAGGAGCTTCTCCAGGTTGGTCGCGTCCTTGGCCGCGAGCGTTTCGACGACCGCGAGGCGCGCATCTTCGGGCACGTGGTCGAGCACCTCGGTGCCGATCTTCACCTGCGCGAGCTCGACCAAGAAGTCTTGGAGGCCCACACGTTCACATGCGCGAACGGCGACTTCAATGACCTCGGCATCCGCTTCGGGCCCCTTCAATCCCACGCATTCGATACCGCACTGCAGAACCTGACGTTGCTTGCGCGCGCGGCCACGGCGGCGCCGCACGATCGTGCCCTCGTAGGAGAGACGCCAGGGTGCCGGGCGGTCTTGAAGCCGAGTCGCGACGATGCGGGCGATCTGCGGGGTGATGTCCGGACGCAACAACGCGACCTCGCCCGAGTCGGGCTCGACGAAGCGCACCAAATCACGGCGGTCGACGGTGCCGAGGCCGCGTTCGATGACCTCGGCGTACTCCACTGGCGGCGTCGTCACACGCTGGTAGCCGTAGAGGTCGAACGTATCCATAAGCCGCTGCCACAGCAGAGTCCGCGTCATGGACGCAGGGGGCAGCAGGTCGCGCATTCCGCCGGGCGGAGTCATCGGCAGACCAGGAGTCGAGCTCCCGAGCCGCGACTCGTTCCGGCTTGGTCGCTTTCGCGCCGGTGGGGGCATCTCAGAGCCTCAGAGTATGCACACTACTGACGTGGTCGATACCGCGAAGATCGTCGAGCGCATCGCTGTCAAGCATCGAATCGACATTCCAAAGAGCCAACGCTTGGCCCCTCTTCTCGTCGAGCCCCACCTGCATCCGGGAAACGTTGATCCCTCTGCTGCCGAGAAGGGTGCCGACCGACCCGATGACGCCGGGGCGGTCCTGGTTGCGCATGATGATGACCGGGCCTTCCATGACAGCGTCGATCTCGTAGCCCTCCAAGCCGACGAGGCGCGGTTCACCCTTGCGGCCCGGCGTACCGGTTGCCGTGTGGATGCCTTTCTCGCCGGTGACGGTCACGCGCACCGTGGTGGCGTACCGGTCGCTCGCCTCTTTGACCTCGGCGAGCCGAATGCCGCGCTCTTGTGCCTCGTACGGAGCGCTGATTGGATTGACGGGTTCTTCGAGGTGATGTTCGAGGAAGCCGGCCAGGGCTGCCCGCGCGATCGGCGTCACCCCGAGCTCTCCGGCCTCGCCGGTGCAGGTCACCCTGAGCTCGCGCACGTCGATCGGGTCTAGCTGACCGATCAGGCTGCCGAGCGCTTTGGCGACGTCGAGATAAGGAGTGAGCCGCTCCGCGATCTCCTGTGGGAGGGCGGGCACGTTGACAGCGTTCTTGACGATGCCGAGCTGAAGGTAGCCCACCGCCTGCTCTGCGATTTCGACCGCCACGCGTTCCTGCGCCTCTGAGGTCGAAGCCCCAAGGTGCGGCGTGCACAACACGTTGTCGAGCCCGAGGAGTGGGCTGTCCGGGTCGATCGGCTCTTTGCTGAACACGTCGAGCGCGGCGCCGGCGATCTTCCCTTCGGTGATCGCACGAGCCAGGGCCTCTTCGTCGACGATGCCGCCTCGGGCCGCGTTGACGAGCAGGGCACTGCTCTTCATTTTCTCGAACGCCGAGTCGTTGAACATGTTCTTCGTCTCGGGCGTGAGCGGCGCGTGAATCGTCACGAAATCCGCACGCTTCAGCAGCTCATCGAACTCGACCAGCTCGATGCCGAGCTCGGCGGCGCGATCGCTGCTCATCACCGGATCCACACCGATGACCTTCATCTTGAGACCCTGGGCGCGGTCGGCGACGATGCGTCCAATGTTGCCTAGGCCGATGATGCCGAGCGTCTTGTAAGCGATCTCGCGGCCTTGGAACTTGCTCTTCTCCCACTTGCCGCCGCGCATCGAAGCGACGGCCTGAGGAATCTTTCTCGCGAGCGCGGCGAGGAGGGCCAGAGCGTGCTCGGCGGTGGTCACCGAGTTGCCGGTCGGCGTGTTCATCACGACGATGCCGCGGCGGCTCGCAGCCGGGATGTCGACGTTGTCGACGCCGATGCCCGCGCGGCCGACGACCCTCAGCCGATGCGCTTCTTCGATGACCCGCGGAGTGACCTGGGTTGCGGAGCGGATGATGAGCCCGTCGTACTCTCCGATGACGCTACAGAGCTCATCCTCGCTCATGCCGGGGCGAAACTCGAGTTCGACACCCGGGGCCTCACGCAGGACCCTGAGACCTGCCTCGGCGAGTTTGTCAGACACGAGAACACGTACGTTGGCCATGGCTACTCCTATGGAATTCGGCCCTAAAAAGCCGGGCGGAGAGCTAGCAGCAGCCTATCGAGGGGTCAAGGAGGGACGGAGCCGAGCTCAGGTCCAGTGGATAGCGCCGAGGCTCAGCAGCAAGGCGGCCACCCGGTATCCCCGTTGAGGGTCGGTGTTGCCGGGCTGCTGGGTCACGAATTGCGCGACTTCCTCGACGGTGTGGGCCGTCTTGCACAGCCGAAGTGCGGAGCGAAGGTCGTCGGGAAGGGCGGCCGTCGCGACCGCGGTATCGATCCGATCGGCCTGAACCACCGAGTCCCGTCCCCGCTCGAGGATGAGCGTGCTCTCGAAGCCGGCGGCGATTCGCCGCTGCAGGCCACGGTCGAGAATCTCCCAGGCATCGAGGCGCAATGGGAAGCCGCTGCTGGGTGGGTCGACGCCCTCATAGAAGGTCGCCGTGCCGGAGGCCCAGGTGAACAAGTCTAGAAGTTTCTCGCGGACCTGCTCAGCGATGTGTTGAAAGAGCTCCAGGGGCTCGACGAGGCCGAGGGCGACGAGCGTATCGCCCAGCTTGCCCTCGAAACGCGGCATGACGGCTAACGCCATGTCGAGCTCGCTCCGGTTGATCACTCGCTTTTTGACGAGGTACTCGCCAAGCAGCTCGCCGGCGAGGTTGCTGGTGACGAAAGCAGGGACACCGTGCTTCGTGTACACCTCTTTGCGGACGCCGCCCTGTTCACAGAGCCAGAGGCCGGTTCGGCGCGTGACCAGAGTGCGAACCAGCGCGCTCACGAAGCCGCCGTCCTCGAAGTCCATGCTTCGGTCGGCCGCGGCAGCGGATTGAACTCGCGTGGTCGTCGGAGTCATGCGTGACGGGGGAACGTGCCGATACAGATCTTTGACCGATGACAGAGGTTGGAACTCTCCACCCGCGATGCTGATGTCGTCGTTGCCGTCGATCTGCCCCGTGGCGACCGACTCGACGATCTTCGCGTACGCCAGCGGACCCACGGTTGCACCGTTGGGCTTTCGGATCTTGTACTCGAGCGGCGTGACGTTCGTGGTGCTCGGGTGCTCGTCGGCGAGCACCATCGGCGTCGACGGCATTCCCGCTTGCGGCACCACCGTATCGACCGAGGTCTTCCGCGAGCGGGTTTCCGCGGCAATCGATCCCACGATCTTCGCCAACTCCGCGCGCAACACGTCTTCGGGGCGACTCTGCCAGGGCTCGAGCGCGGCCCAGAATGCTCGCGCAGTAGGGGGGCGTTCCTCGACTTTCGCTGAAAGCGCGTTGAGAATCACCGCACCCAACCCTTCCGGGAGCTGCGGAAGGAACTCGACGAACGGATGGACCTCGGCGTCGCGAATCGCAAGCAGTACTGCGAGCTCGCTGCCCCCCGTAAACAGCGGACGCCGCATGAAGAGCTCCGCCGCGATGACGCCGGTCGAGAACAGATCGGCGCGCCGATCGATCTGGCCGCCCGAGACTTGCTCCGGAGCAAGGTAGCCGAGCTTGCCGTTGGCGCGCGCAGAGGTGTCTGCCTCGAACGCATTGACGTCGGCACGTGCGATGCCGAAGTCGGCGATCTTGACGTCGCCGTGAATCGAGATCAGCACGTTCGACGGACTGATATCCCGGTGGACGATCCCGAGCGCCCCCCCGGTGCCGTCGGTCGCGTCATGCACGGCGTCAAGGCCGTTCAAAATTTGACGTACCAAGTAGACGACGAGGTCGTGTTCGAGTCTCTTGCTTTCGAGTGTGAGGCGACGGTTCAAATGCCAAAGATCGCAACCGGGCACGTACTCGAGCGTCAGATAGGGTTGGCCTTCGATCTCACCGTGACCGAGTACGTGCACCACATTCGGATGGGTGATGTGACTAGCAAGCCGTGCTTCCTCGGCGAACATCGCCTGCGCGTTGGACTCATTCGCGATGTGCGGGAGCATTCGCTTTAAAACGACGACGCGTGGTTCACCGACCGCTCGGGGTTCGAGGGCGCGAAACACTTCCGCCATTCCTCCAACTGCAATACGGTCGACCAATGTGTAGTCGCCCAGCGGCGTATTCGGCGGCGGCGCCGATGGCGGTGAAGACGGTCTTGGCACATCTGGATTGTAACGGTCACAACGGAAAATATCGATATTAGGGCAACAAAGTTCACAGAAATTCGGAGAATTCCATGGCTGATCAAGCTTCCAGGGCGGGCGAGCGGTACGCCACCCCACAAATCCTCGACTACACCGCCGGCACGCACCACCCGAGCGATCGCGGCCTGGAACGGGCATTTGACGCCCCCGCAAGGCATGGAATGCCGGAAATCCAGCTCGGGCCCGCCGAGGGGCGGCTGCTGGAACTGCTGCTGCGCCTCATCAACGCGACCAAGGTCGTGGAGATCGGCACTTTGGCAGGGTACTCCGCACTTTGGATGGCTCGCGCGCTGCCGCCCGGCGGCCACCTCTGGACGATCGAATCCGATCCGAAGCACGCCGGGGTTGCCGCCGAGGTCGTCGGGGAGGCAGGGTTGGGTGACCGCGTCACCATCATTCGCGACGATGCCACTGAGGTTCTTCCAAAACTGTGTGATTCCGGACCGTTTTGCGCGGTGTTCCTCGACGCCGACAAAGGCCGCTACGACCTGTATGGCCGATGGGCAACCGAGAACCTGCGCAC
>JBGUEF010000092.1:0-10325 GCA_041821485.1 Deltaproteobacteria bacterium | reverse complement strand
ACACAGGCGGCCTCCGAGTCCCCGAAGACGACATTTGCAGTTCGAGTGACGCCAACGCGTTCGCGCTCGCGCAGAATGCGAGCAACATGCGTGGCGTATTCCTAGCGGTGAGCCTTTCGAACGGCACCATGTTCTTTCTCGACATCTACGATCTCAACGCGCCGTGTCGTGGGGGCGAAGGTGCAATCGCCTGCACGCTCGCCGAAACCGGGCCGGACCAGTTCGCGAGTATCCGGCGGCACCGTCGGCGATTCGGTTTTACCCCGTCCGCCTTCATCGCTGTCGACGGCACCCCGTCGCTTCAATTCAACACTGCACCGGGGAAGATCGACGAAACCACCGGGGCTGCGGCGAACTCCGACGGACCGGGCCTCGAGTTCATCAGTTGCCGGCCCTCGATGTTCAACGCGTTTGGGGTCGGATCGGGGAGCAGTAGCGACGACGCGTTGATTTGCACGTCATCTCAAGTGTGGAGCAACTTCACGCAGCGTTGGGACGCAGCATGGGGGGGCTTGATCCCAGAATCGGAGGGCGGCCTCGGCCTCTTCTCTGACGAGTCGTTCGACGGGCAGCCCGGCAATTGGTTCCTCGGCGGCGACGTGCCGTTGTGCCAGGTCGGCGTGCTCGGGCAGCAGCAGGGCCCGCCCATCGATAGCGACTTGAGTATCGATCTCCTCGAATCGTATGGTGGCGACCGTGTCCTGATCACGGGCGACTTGCCGCCCAACACTCGAGACGACCCAAACTGCCAGCAGTTCGTAGACCTGGAAGAGGACATCGACGACTTCCCGGTCTGGTTCCCGATCATCCGTGCCTTCAACAATCAGCTCGAAATCGGGCCGTCCACCAACCCCAATCGGTACACCCTCGACGAGGTTCGCTTCTGCTTCAATCAGTACACCGCGTACCAGATCCACACACAGAACGCGTACGCGGTCACCGGCACGACATCGGGATTCATTCATCGCGTGGTCGCAGACGCCACCACAGGGGAATGCATTTTCGACCAGAGGCGCCCCATCCAGATCGACGACGTCGACACGTTCCTCACCTCCCGTGCCTTCGAGGACGCAGAGTTCATCAACCCTGTGGTGAGTTTTCAGATCGGGCCGTTCCCCCCGGAGACTTCCATCTCCGACTCCACGGTCGCGTTGCTCAATTTCAACATTCTGAATCAATTCGCAGTCGAGGTCCTCGACACCAGCACAACTCTACGTTCGCTGCCCGCGTCGATGCTCTTTTCGGACGAACAGGACCAGCTCTTCTTCGTCGACTACGAGGCGGGGGTCCGGCGCGTCGTTTTTTCTCCGCTTTCCATCGTCCAGACTTTTGAGTAGACCCGGTTCATGGGTGTACGGGGGACGGCTCGAAAGAAGGACCATACCCCCGTCATGCGGCAGTTCCTGCGCGCGAAAGGCCAACACCCGGACGCTGTCATCTTCTTTCGGATGGGGGACTTCTACGAGATGTTCTACGAGGATGCGGTCCGGGCGGCCGACATCCTCGACATCGCGCTGACGTCCCGGGGCACGGACCCCGACGGCAGCAAGATCCCGATGGCTGGTGTGCCCCATCACGCTGCCGCCGGATACCTCGCGGCACTGCTCCGTCATGGCGAGAAGGTGGCGATTTGTGAGCAGATGGGCGACCCGTCGAGCGTTCGCGGGGTCGTCCCCCGGGAGGTGGTACGCGTCGTCACGCCGGGGCTTTGCCTCGAGCCAGACGCGCTCGACGCGCGCTCGGAGAATTTCCTGGTCGCCGCTACACGCGACGGAGGGGTCGCCGCGCTCGAGCTCTCCACCGGCACGCTTCGCGCATGCGTGGTCGAGGTTGGGCCACAGTGGGTCGGCGAGCTCGTGCGACTGGCCCCCTCCGAGGTGCTGATCGAAGCGGGCGCCGCGGAGCTCGAGTCGCTCTGCAGGCAAAGTCTTCCCAATGCGGCGCTGCGCATCGTCGAGCTCGCGGACGGCCCCAGGAACCTAGGCGAATCACTGAGCGCCGAACAGGCTGCCGAGCTAGCGAGCGAGGAGCCCGCGAGCCGCGCGGCGGCGCTGGTGCTCGACTACGCACGAGCGCACCAGGCTCATTCCCAGATTCACCAGGCCACGCTCTACAACGCCGGCGACCGCCTCGTCCTGGACGACGCGGCTGTTCGAAATCTCGAGTTGGTTCGCACCCTAGATGGCGAACGCCGCGGCTCGCTTCTCGACCTCCTCGACGAAACCAAGACCCCCATGGGCGCGCGAGCGCTCCGGTCACAGTTGCTCGAGCCCCTGACCGACATCGAGCGCATCCGGCGACGGCACGACGCGGTCGAGCTCTTCTTCGTCGACGCCCGTTGTCGCGACCAAGCGAGGGCGCGGCTCGGGGAAATCGGCGACATCGAGCGTCTCGCGGTGCGAGCGGCGGTCGGCCTGGCCACCCCGCGAGACCTCGGCGTGATCCGTAACAGCCTCCTGAGCGCCGAGGCGCTTCACAGGCAGCTCTCAAACCGTCGGGGCAGCGACCTCGACGACGCGATGGCCTCACTGCAGGGCGCTGACTTATGTGCGGATGTCCTCGGATTGCTCCAAGCCGCGCTCGTCGACGAGCCGCCAGCCATCGACCGGCAGGGAGGGATCTTCGCGGACGGACACCTCGACGAGCTCGATGAGCTCCGCACGTTGTCGTCGACCGCCAAAGACATCGTGCTCGATCTCGAGCGACGCGAACGGGAACGCACCGGCATCGGCTCACTCAAGATCAGGTTCACCAGGGTCTTCGGCTACTACATCGAAATCACGAAATCCAAGCTCGACGCCGTGCCCGATGAGTACGTTCGCAAACAAACCATCGCGAACGGAGAGCGCTTCATCACCGCGGAGCTCGCCGAGCTTCAAGACCGCATTCTTCACGCCGACGAACGCGCCCGCGCGCTCGAGTCGGCAGCGTTCGTCGACCTCCGCAAGGCCGTCGGCGACCAGGCACCGCGGCTTCACCGGCTCGCACGGGTCATTGCCTCGATCGACACGAGTGCCGCCCTCGCCGAGGTTGCACACCGTCGCGGATACGTTCGCCCGGCGGTCGATGCCACCCGTGAGCTCTTCCTCGAAGATAGCCGTCACCCGACCGTCGAATGCTACGCGGCCAAGGACGGCTTCGTCCCCAACACGATCGAGCTCGACCCCGAGGGCACCCGGTTCATGCTGCTCACGGGTCCAAACATGTCCGGGAAGTCGACGGCGATGCGACAAGCTGCGCTCGCGGTGATCATGGCCCAGGCCGGCGGGTTCGTGGCCGCCAGGAGCGCGCGGATCGGCATCGTAGATCGCGTCTACACCCGGGTCGGGGCGAGCGACCAACTGGCCCGCGGGCAGAGCACCTTCATGGTCGAGATGACCGAAGCGTCCGCCATCCTGCGTGGCGCGACCGAGCGTTCGTTCGTGATCCTCGACGAGATCGGGCGTGGCACCAGCACCTACGACGGGCTCGCGATCGCCTGGGCGGTGGCCGAGCACCTGCACGACGCAACGCGTTGTCGGGCGATCTTCGCCACCCACTATCATGAGCTATGCGAGCTCGCCGATCGCCTACCCAACGCTGCGAACTACAACGTTGCCGCAAAAGAGCATGATGACAGTATGGTCCTGCTGCATCAGCTCGTGCCCGGCGGCTCGAATCGGAGTTATGGCCTGGCTGTTGCAAGGCTCGCGGGCGTTCCCCCGGTCGTCTTGGCCCGCGCCAAGACAAAGCTGCAGGAGCTCGAAACACGGGCGGAGGCTGCGCCCGCGCCACAAATGCCATTGTTCGAACCGGCGCTACCGCAGCGCTCCGAAGTGGACGCCACCTTACGAGCCCTCGACGTCGAGCGTATGACGCCGGTCGACGCGCTCGTCACACTTGCGAGGCTCCGCGACCTGGCGCGCAGCGACGACGAGTAGCGAAACCGGGCCGGCGGTATACCTTCGACGAGGGGGCTGTTACCATCGGCACCATGGATGATCGACTTCGCCGGATCACCGCAGCGCTCGAAGAGGCGGACCGGCAAATCGTGGGCGCGCTCAACGCTCGAGCACGCGCGATCCATGAATACAACGCACTCCGCGACTCGGCCGGCGACGAGCCGCTGCGCCTGCCAAAGAAGGCCAACATCATCGAGGGCGCGCGCGCACTCGCCGAGGAGTTCCCGGCCGACAGTATCGAGCCCGTCTTTCGCGAAGTCCTCTCTGCGTGCACCGAGCTGACCACACCCGACGTGGTGGCGTACTTCGGCGGCCCGGGTGACCTGGCACATGCTGCCGCACGCGACTATTTCGGTCACGCACCGAGCTTCCGCCCATCCGAGTCCGTCTCGGGTGTTCTCGAGGCCGTGCTCCATGGCCACGCAACCTTCGGCGTGATTCCCCTCGAAACCACGACCGATGGCGCGGTCACCGCGACGCTCAAGGGGCTCGTCGCAACGGACGCCAAGCTTTGCGCCGAACGCATCGCCCCACTCCGCTACCAGCTCCTCTCCCAATCGGGCGCCGCGTCGGAGGTGATTAAAATCTACGGCACTGCGCCGGCCATCGCCGCGTGCGAAAGGCAACTGCGTTCGCGCTACCCGGACGCCATTCTCGTCGACGTTCAATCGGGACAGGCCGCCGCCCATTTCGCGCTCGGGGACGACCAGGCCGCCGCACTCGGGTCTGCGCTCCTCAAGGAGCTCTACGACCTGAAGCTGATCGACGACCGGCTCGAGGATGACTCCGATGTCATCACCCGATTCGGAGTCGTCGGCAACCGCCTCCCGTCGCGGACGGGGCAAGACCGGACGGTCCTCGCGATGGCACCGGGCGATCAGCCGGGCGCACTCCATCGCGCGCTCCAGCCCTTGGCCGATCGCGAGATCAACCTCACCCGTGTCGAATCGAGGCCCTCGACTGGCACCGAATGGCGGCACGTCTTCTTTCTCGAAATGGACGGCCATATCACCGACCGGGCCATTCTCACCGCGGTGGAGGAGCTGCGCCGCATCGCGCGTTATGCCAAAGTCCTCGGAAGCTATCCCAGACCCAGCTGACCGAGCCCCATGAGCGACCTCGCGGCACCACACATTCTCGCGCTGACGGCGTACGAGCCAGGCAAACCCGAAGAAGAGCTGAAGCGCGAGCTCGGCATCGACGACGTCGTGAAGCTCGCATCGAACGAGAACCCCTACGGGCCCTCGCCGAGAGCGATCGAGGCGGTGTCGGGTGGCTCGCTTGCGTTGCATCGCTATCCAGATCCCCGCGGGCACGACCTGCGCGAGGCCCTGGCAGCACATCACGGGGTCGCAGCCGCGGAGCTCTGCCTCGGCAATGGCTCCAACGAGCTGATCGACTTGATCTGCCGTGCGCTTGCGAGCCGCGGCGAGCACGCGGTGTTCGGCCGTCCATCGTTCCCTTGCTACCGCATCGGCTCGGTTGCGCAGGAGCTGAGCTTCACGGCGGTCCCGCTTCGAGATCATCTGCATTGGAACGTCGACGACTTGCTCGACGCGGTCACCGCGGAGACGAAGCTCCTATTCGTCTCAAACCCGAACAACCCGACCGGAAGCTACATCGCCAAAGGCGAGCTGGAGCGGCTCCTCCGCTCGCTCCCGGAGCGCGTGCTTGCCGTCGTCGACGAGGCGTATGTCGAGTACGCGGACGCCGAGGACTTCAGCCCCGCCACCGAACTCCGCGACACGCGGGACCGCCTGGCCATCCTGCGGACCTTCTCGAAGGCATACGGGCTCGCGGCGTTGCGAGTCGGCTACGTGCTGGGCACCCCGGAGCTCGTCAACGCCCTCAACCGGTTGCGCGCGCCGTTCAACGTCGGCACGCCCGGCCAGGTCGCAGCGAAGGCCGCGCTCGCGGATCAAACCCACCTTCGCGCAAGCGTCGACGCCACGGTTCGCGACCGCGGCAAGCTCGCCGCCGCTCTCGAAGCCACCGGGCTGCGAGTGGCGCCGAGCCAGGGAAACTTCGTCTTGGTCGACGTGCGACGGCCCGGCAGGGCGGTCTACGAGGCGCTCCTGCACGAGGGAGTCATCGTACGCGCCATGCCCGCGCCGCTCGAGTCTTGGATCCGCATCACGGTGGGCAAGCCTGAAGAGAACCAGCGCTTTCTCGACTCGCTCACGCGCGTGCTAAGGGAGTCGCGTGTCTAGCGCACCCAAGAAGCGATACCGTGTTCGTAAATCCGGTCCGCTGAACGGCAGCGTTCGAGTCCCGGGCGATAAGTCGATCGGGCACCGAAGCCTGATCTTCGGGGCGCTCGGACGCGGAGTGTCGCGCATCACGGGTTTGTCGGAGGGCTTGGACAACGCGGCCACACGGCAGGCCTTCCGCTCGATGGGCGTCGCCGTGGAGAGCACCGACGAAGCCACCCTGGTGCACGGGGTCGGGCTCCGCGGGCTGCAGATGCCGCCCGGCCTCATCGACTGCGGCAACTCCGGCACGACGATGCGCCTCTTGGCCGGCCTCTTGAGCGGACAGCGCTTTGGCACACGCATGACGGGCGACGAGTCCCTCACGCGGCGTCCAATGGGCCGCGTGATCAAGCCGCTGCGAGCAAGAGGTGCACACATCGCAGGCACCGCCGGCGCCAAACCCGAGGAGCTGTACCCGCCGATTTCGATCGCACCTCTGGTCGAAGGCGAAGCTCTGAAGGGTATCGAATACTCGATGCCGGTCGCCAGCGCTCAAGTGAAAAGCGCGCTCCTGCTCAGTGGCCTCTACGCCTCGGGCCCAACGGCCATCGAAGAGCCCGTTCTCTCCCGCGACCATACAGAACGGATGATGCTCGCCCTTGGAGTCCCGCTGCAAACCGCAGGGGCCTCGGTCCTTCTCGATCCGAATCTCGAATGGGCCGGAGGTTGGGAGCCCTTCGAATGGCGCGTCCCTGGCGACCCGTCGAGCGCCGCCTTCCCATTGCTCGCCGCCGCGATGGTGCCCGGAAGCCAGGTCAGCGTGGAGGACGTGTGCATCAACCCGACCCGCACGGGTCTGTTCGATTGGCTCCGTTTGCTCGGGGCCCGCATCTCCCACCGGCCGAGCGGGCACGGCGCTGGTGACGAGCCGATGGCCGAGATCACCGTCACGCATGCCACGATCCGGGGCTCACTTGCCGGCGGGGAGCTCATCGTCCGCATGATCGACGAGATTCCCGCGGTCTGCGCGTTGGCCGCGGTCTCCAAAGGGCGGACTGAGATCCGCGACGCGGCGGAGCTTCGCGTCAAAGAGAGCGACCGCATCGCAACGATGGCGCACGTCCTCGGCGCGTTCGGCGTCCCCTGCGAGGAACTGCCCGATGGCTTGATCATCACAGGTGGCGTACCCCTGCACGGCGCCCAGATTGAGAGTCGCGGGGACCACCGAATCGCCATGTCCGCCGCGTTGCTCGGCCTGCTGGCCGACGGCGAGTCAGTGATCGACGGGGCGGAGGCGGTCGACACGAGCTTCCCTGGCTTCGTCTCTCTCCTGCGATCGCTCGGCGCCGACATCACGGAGGAAACCCTATGACTCGCCCACGTCCTGTCATCGCGATCGACGGCCCCGCCGGTGTCGGCAAGAGCACCACCGCTCGCGCGCTCGCCCAGCGACTTGGCTACACCCTGGTCGATACCGGCGCCCTCTATCGCGGCGTGGCCCTGGCAGCGCGCGACCGGGGCATTTCGTGGGACGACGAGGCCGCCGTGGTGGCTATCGGCGATGAGGCCGAGCTTGGATTTGCGTCGCAAGAAGACGGAACCCCGAGGCTTTTGATCAACGGCCAGGACCGCGCCGACGAGATTCGAACCCCTGATCTTTCGGCGGGCGCGAGCCAGGTCAGCGCCTATCCCGGAGTCCGCCGGGCCTTGCTGGGAATCCAGCGCGATCTAGGCCGAGAGGGCGGGGTCGTCCTCGAAGGCCGCGATATTGGCACCGTGGTCTTCCCGGATGCGGAGGTGAAGCTCTTCCTGACGGCGTCCGCCGAAGAGCGCGCTCGACGCCGGGTCCAGGACCTCCAGGATCGCGGAACTACCGCGGATTATGACGAGATTCTGGCCAAAATACGGTCCCGGGACGAGGCCGACTCGACACGAGCCATCGCACCGCTGCGCCCGGCCGAAGACGCGGTCATCCTCGACAGCACCAGCCTCGACCTCGAAGCGGTCGTCCTGCACGTGCTCGAGCTTGTTGATTCCTGCAATTGACACCCCTTAACTCCCCTGCTACCCACGCACTCCCCTGCATTTCCGGGGGTCTTCGAAAGGTCGGCCATGCGTGCCAGGCGGTTTCGATTGCTCCGGAAGCAGTGATTTATAAATGACCGAAACCACACAAATCGAAACCCCCAATCCCGAGAGCTTCGCTGCTCTTTTCGAAGCCTCGGCAACACGTACAGACCAACTCCGCGAGGGCGACATCGTCGCCGGGACGATCCTGAAAGTCGGCAAAGACACCGTCGTCGTCGACATCGGATACAAATCCGAAGGAGTCATCTCGCTTCACGAGTTCATCAATTCCGAAGGCAATATCTCGGCGACCGCCGGTGATGCCGTCGACGTCTTGATCGAATCCAAGGAGAACGAGGACGGCCTCGTCATGCTCTCCAAGGAGAAGGCCGACAAGCTCAAGGTCTGGGACGAGATCAGCGCCGCGTGCGAGCGCGACGAGCTCATCGAGGGCACGATCACCCAGCGGGTGAAGGGCGGCCTCGCAGTGACCATCCGCGGAGGCGTCAAAGCGTTCCTGCCAGGGTCGCAGGTCGATCTCCGGCCGGTCCGCAACCTCGACCGCCTCCTCGGGCAGACCTTCCAATTCAAGGTCATCAAGTTCAACAAGAAGCGCGGCAACATCGTGCTCTCTCGTCGTGTGCTTCTCGAGAAGGAGCGCGACCGTCTCAAGGAAGCCACCCTCGAGAACCTTCAAGAGGACCAGGTCGTCACCGGCACGATTAAGAACATCACTGAGTACGGTGCGTTCGTCGATCTCGGCGGCATCGACGGCCTTCTCCACATCACCGACATGAGCTGGGGCCGGGTCAATCACCCGTCCGAGGTCTTCGAGGTGGGTGACGAGGTCACCGTCAAGGTGCTCAAGTACAACGCGGACACCGAGCGTGTTTCGCTTGGTCTCAAGCAGACCATGGAAGACCCTTGGAACGTCGCGACCGACATCTACGTCGCGGGCAAGAAGGTCAAGGGCAAGGTCGTGTCGCTCACCGACTACGGCGCATTCATCGAGCTCGAGCAGGGCGTCGAGGGCCTCATCCACGTCAGCGAAATGACCTGGGCCAAGCCGAAGCATCCGTCGAAGGTGCTCGAGGTCGGCCAAGAGGTCGAGTGTGTCGTCCTCGACCTCGACGCGCAGAACAAGCGCATCAGCTTGGGCCTCAAGCAGCTCGAGCCCGACCCCTGGTCCGTCTTCACGCAGAAGTACAACCCAGGCGACATCATCCAGGGCCGCGTTCGCTCCATCACCGATTACGGCGTCTTCGTCGGCATCGAGGACGGCGTCGACGGCATGGTTCACAAGTCGGATGTCAGCTGGACCCAGCGTATCAACAACCCCGCCGACCTTTACCGCAAGGGCGACGAGGTCGAAGCGATCATCCTTTCGATCAACCACGACGACCGCAAGGTCAGCCTCGGCATCAAGCAGCTCTACGAAGATCCCTGGAGCTTCGTGCCGCAGCGTTACCCCGAGGGCACGGTCGTCGAGGTTCGTTCGACCGGCGCCGACGAGTACGGCATCCACGTCGAGCTCGAGCGTGGCGTCGAGGGTGTGATTCCCCGCGGAGAGATCAGCGCCGACCTCAGCCAGGAGCCCACCGACATCGTCAAGACCGGCGACATCGTGAAGGCCCAGGTCATCCGCCTCGACGACGAGGACCGGACCATCACGCTCTCGCTTCGCGCAGCCGAGGGCCAGGACGTCAATCAGGTCGCACGCCCCGAGGAGGCCCAGAAGCGGGTCGCCCCACGCAAGATCGGCCCAAGCCTAGGCGGCGCACAAGCGACCCTCGGCGACGCACTCAAGGACAAGCTCGGCGCCCTCAAGCTCGCGACAGGCGAAGAAGAGGCCACCGACGAGGCGCCCGCAGAGCCCGAAGAGGCCCCGGCCGACGAGCCTGCCGACGAAGAGACGGCCGGCTAACACCTTGGCCTGAGCGCCAACAACACGGACATCCGGGCCCGGCTCTTCCATGAGCACGGGCCCGAAGTCGTTAAGGGACGTGATCCGGGACGCCGACACTGGCACTGTCGCTGACACTGGCACTGTCGCTGACACTGGCACTGTCGCTGGCACTGTCGCTGGCACTGGCACTGTCACTGACGCGGCCACTGGCGCTGTCAC
>JBGUEF010000091.1:0-10396 GCA_041821485.1 Deltaproteobacteria bacterium | reverse complement strand
CCCGAGACGCGGTACTACCCCGTCGCCTCTCCGACCGCTGCTGCCAGCGACGATGTCGACTACCTGATCAAGCAGCTTGGGAAGCTCGACATCACTCCACGGGCTTTGATCCTCAATTCTGCCTTCGTTCCCGAGCGGGATTGGGTTCAGCTGCTCGAGGCTTCCGGCGAGACGACCCCGGCCATCGACGAGGTTCTTTCCACGCTCAACGACGAACGCGCGACACGGAACCGTGCCGCTGCCCGCATTACGGACGCGTTCTCGAGACGATACCCGAGCCTGCCCCAACTTCGTTTGCCCTTCATCGAGTCCGTGGAACCACGAAGCATCGTCCACGCGCTTTCGCAAAGCTTCGACATCGCTTCGCTGCTCGAGCGTTAGCTCGACGAACCGCTACCAGGTTTGGCTTTGGGCCCACGCTTTGAGCCGCACCATGCCTTCTGCGTAGCTGACCTTGGGGTCGTAACCGAGGTCCCGGCGGGCTGCGGAAATGTCGTACCAATGCGCGGTCGAGAGTTGGCTCACCAGAAAACGGGTCACCGGGGGCTCGGACTGCAGTTTGAAAGTGTTCCAGACCGCCTCGGCCAGGGCGGCGGCAGAGCGGGCGACGGGGACGGGAATGGTTCGCGTGACGGGCGGCAGGCCAGCGGCGTCGAGCATGTCGTTGATGAACGTCGGGCCTTCGAGCGGCTCTCCCTGCGTGATGAAGTAGGCCTTGCCCCCGACCGGGGAGCCCGGTGCGAGTCGATCGCGCGCCGAGAGATGAGCTGCCACCGCGTTGTCGATGTAGGTCGTGTCGATCCGCTGCGGCCGCCCGACCATCCGTAGACGCCCGGCTTTGGCGCGGGCGACCAGCCGTGGCAGGGCCGAGCTGTCCCCCGGGCCCCAGACCAGATGGGGTCGAATCGCGACGGTCGATAGCGCCTCGCTGTTGGCGGCCAAGACCTCTTGCTCCGCAAGCGCCTTGGTCGCTGGGTAGTGCGCTTCGAACTGGGAAGGATAGGGCGCGGACTCATCGACGCCCGACACGGCGTCTCCTGAGTGCACGACGCTCGGCGTGCTGGTGTAGACGAGCTTCGGAACCCGATGCTTCTTACACGCGTCGATGACGTGGCGAGTCCCCAGCGTGTTCACGGCGAAGAAGGTTTCGTAGGGGCCCCATAGGTCGATGTGGGCTGCGGTGTGAAAGACGGCGTCGCATCCCTCGACCGCCGCCGCCACCACATCTTGGTCGCGAATATCGCCCCGCTGAAGGTCGACACCCCATTCGCGAAGCAAGGAATAGTCGCCCCGACACAGCACGCGCACGCGTTCACCCCGATCGAGTAGCGTCCGGACGATCGAACGGCCGATGAAGCCTCCGCCACCCGTGACGAGGACCGTCATGATAGACCTTTGGCCTCAACCCACTTTGCGAGCTTTTCGCGTCCGATTTTTGCGTTGTGCCGGATGTCGACCGGGAAGCTCGGGTGCCGGACGAAGCGCGAGATGCGATTCGTCTGTGGATGTGCCTGGGCGATGTGGCGGAGCTGCCCCTCGATCTCCGGCCAGTTCTCAGCGCGCTGTCCAGGCTCGAGCTCGACACAGAGCGTCGGCAGCCCTCGGGGACCGACGAGCGCGGAACGATAGACGGCCGGGTGTGCATCGAAGATCTTCTCGCATGGGACGGTGAACATCGTCGCGCCATCGACGAGCACGCGGTGGCTCTTGCGGCCGCAGAACCAAAGGCGCCCTTCGCGATCGCGCCAACCGACATCGCCCATGCGGTGCCAGATGAAGTCGCCGTCTCGGATCTTCGATAGCGCCGTATTGGGTTCGTCTCCGAAGTACGCCTCGGTCACCATCGGGCCGCGGACCGCAATCTCGCCGATCTCGCCGTCTTCGAGCTCGAGATCGTCGGAAAAGGTTGCGATCGCGTCGTCGCTGATGCGAATCACCTTCACCTCGATCTCCGGAACGGGAAGGCCCACGCAGACGCCGGCCCCTTGTTCGGTTTCGGCCCAGGTCTTCGCGACGATTTCGCGTCCGGGCATGCAGGCCACTGGAAGCGACTCGGTGGCGCCGTAGGGCGGAAACACATCGCCGTCGTCGGGCAACATGCGATGCCAACGAGCGAGCGTTTTCCCGGGCATGGGTGCACCGGCGGCGATCACACGGCGCAGGCTCGGCAGCTTGATGCCGTGCTGCTCGCCATACCGACCGACCGTATTGAGTAGCGCAGGTGACCCGAACATGGTCGTGATCCCGAATCGCTGAATGGGCTCGATGATGTTTCGCGGCTCGACGCTGGCCGGCCGACTCGGGTCCATGTCGGGGATGACTGTCGTCATGCCGAGCGCCGGGTCAAAGAGCGCGAAGAGCGGAAACGTAGGCAGATCGATCTCGCCCGGTTCGATCGAAAACATCTCTCGAATGGCTTTGACCTGCGCGAGGAAATGGCGGTGCCGGTAGACGACGCCTTTGGGCGGCCCGGTGCTGCCTGACGTGAACAGGACAGCCGCTACTTCGTCGCCGCCGGTGGGCACGGGCTTGTCGCCTGCGGCGAGCCGCGTTGCGCCGAGCGCTTCGACCTGCGCCAGGGTGTGCTTTGCAAGACCCCAGCCGCCAACGGTAATCGTTCGCTCCACCGTCGCCCGGCCCCAGCCAAGGGCGATGCGAGCCGCGTGGGCGATGGGAATTCCGACGAATGCGCTGGGCTGCGCGCGCGCGAGGCACTTGCTCAGCCCTTGGATGCCGAGACCCGGGTCGATCATCACCGGTACCACGCCGGCCTTGAACATTCCGAAGGTCAGGGCGAAGAGCTCGGGGCTCGGTCGCACCATGAGCGCGGCGCGATGAGCGCGCTCGATTCCAACGGCGTGGAGGCCGGCGGCGATTCGGCTGCTGCGCTCGTCGAGCTCTCGATACGAGACCTTGGTGTAGATGACGTTGCCCGCCGCGTCGCGTTGCTTCGTCGGAAAGAAGATGGCCGTCGTATCGGGCTGCGTCGAGGCCATCTGCGGCAGCACGTCGGCCACCGTCGAGAGTTCGAGCGTCATTCGGCGATTCCCAAAAACCGGCGCACGAGCCCCTCGATCTCCGCCGGCGCATCTTCGAGGACGTAGTGACCACAGTCGGGAAACTGGTGAACCTCCGCATCGGGAAGGGCGCTCTTCCAAACCCTCAGGAAATGTTCATCGAAGACGAAGTCACGGTCGCCCCAGCAGATCAAGACGGGCCGGTCGTTGAACTGATGGAGGTGCTCGCCCACTTCGCGGACCAACGAAAAGCTCGGGTCGCCTTCCCTGAGTGGGATGTCCTGCACGAAGCGGAGCACCGCGCGGCGGTGATCCCAGTTGTCGTAGGGCGCACAGAGGCCGTCACGCACCTCTTTGGGGAGCCTGACTCGGGTGACGGCAAGCCACGTTGCACCTCGTGCGAACGCGTTGAACCCGCGCACCAAGAGCGCACCCGCCTTGGTGTCACGCGCCAACCAAAGGGAAGCGGGCAGGCGCTTGGTCGACGGCATTGGAAATGCCGCGGTATTCAAGACAACCAAGCGCGCGACGAGATCGGGATGCCGATGCGCCCAGCCCATGCCGATCATCCCACCCCAGTCGTGCATCGCGAGCGTGATGTCTCGGAGGCCGAGCTGCTCGACCAGCGCTTCGATGTCCTCGACCCGCTCGGCGAGTCGGTAGGAGTACGTGTCATCGCCGGGCTTGTCGGATTTGCCGCAGCCGATGTGATCGGGTGCGATGACGCGATGACTGGGGCGCAGCGCCGAGATCAATCGTCGCCAATAGAACGACCAAGTCGGGTTTCCGTGAAGCATCAGGACCACCGGGGCGTCATGAGGACCCTCATCGACGTAGTGCATCCGATGGCCGGACGGCAGGGTTAGCCAGTGAGGCTCAAACGGATAGAGCTCGTCGGAAACCTTCACCGGCCGCTTACCAAACGATTTCGGACATGCTGCAGTTGAGCCCGGAGCCGATGCCCATCAGCGCCACCCGATCGCCCGGCTGAATGCGCCCTGCTTCCGCTGCCTTGCAGAGCACCATCGGAACGGCCGCAGGCCCAACGTTACCCAGCTCGACGTAGGCATGCATGAACTTGTCGGTTGGAAGCTCGAGCGCCTCTGCGAGCTTGTCGGTGTTTGCCCGACTCACCTGATGCAAGATGTATTCGGCCACGTCGTCCGGATTCCAGCCGAGCTCCCGCTTTGCCATGGCGTAGGTCTGCTTTGCGAGTGTGACGCCTGCAATGAGCAGCTCTTTGCTCTTGGTCTGCATCTGGTCGACCTGCCCGCGACAGAGTTGATGGTGCTCGGTGGCCGCCGACGTCACGCCGCCAACGAAGCGGTGACCATCGGACACTTGATCACTGCGCCCGAGCACCATTGCCGCGGCGCCCGACCCGAGGGTGAGCGTAGCGAAGTTCTCGCGAAACGTCGCCTCATCGAGGTCAGGGTCATTCAGTCGGGCGATGGTGCTCTCGACGACGAACCGGCTGTTCTCGCCGTCGACCACCAGCCCGTATTCAATTTGACCGCGCTCGATCATGTTCCCAACGATGTCCATCGCATTGAGAAAGCCGAGGCATGCGTTGCCGAGGTCGAAGTTCATGCAGTCAGGACCGAGGCCGAGGTTGCTGTGGACAATGCACGAAGTCGACGGCTCGATGTAGTCACGGCAGACGGAGGTGTTGATGACGATTCCCAAGCGACTGCGGTCGATGCCGGCCTGCTCGATCGCGAGCTCCGCGGCCGCCGTCGCCGCCTGCGAAGGTTGGAACTCGACGCCCCACATCCGGCGCGCTCGGATGCCGGTGACCCCTTCGAGGAAACCAGGCTGGAGGCCGAGCCGCCGCATGGGCTCTGAAAGCTTCGTTTCGAGCTCCGCGGACGTGACGCGGTCGGCTCCATCGACGTGGGAGACACTGGAAATGGAGACCTGATCGAAACGCACCGGGCGACCCTAGTGCGAGCTTCGGGGCGGGACAAGCCTCTGCCCCAACCGGGTTGGCGTCGTGCCGGTTCCGGCTGGGTTTCATTGCTATGACCTCGGGCAAGGGGAAACTCTTCGCAGCGACTTCCCGGACCTGACCCCGCTGCTCGACTACGAGCCGTGCCACACCTGAGTGCGGAGCGCTTCGTTTGTCGCTACTCAATGAGCGCTTCGCAGCCTGTTCCGTCGAGCAGGCCGTCTACGGCCGTGCGATCGGAGCTCGAGAGCTTCCTGTATTCGTCTCGTGCCCACGCGAGGCACTTGCGCTGGTAGGGGAAGGGATCTTGCACCCATGTCGTGCCGTCGACTACCGATTGAACCTTGTCGTGCCCATCGTTGAGGGCCTGCTCGTTGGCCAGCATGACCGGCACGTACACGCGACCCATTTCCTCGAGCAGGGCGAGGAGGGTTTCCGGGATCGAATCGCGTTTGACCCAATCGTCCTTGGTGCATTCTGCGCCGGAGAGGTCTTCGGCGTGCTCGACCCATGCGAAGACGCGGGGTCCGTGCTCTAGGGCAAGCGCCATCGGTGTCGGATCGAACTGGGTGAGCTGGGTGAGTTGGCCGAATACGGCGAAGTCCGACGCGCCCGGCCGGCCCCCCATCAGGAATGCGCTGCCTTCGAGGTGCGCGCTGAACAACTTCAAGAACCGCACGTAGCTCGACTCGATGACCTCCTTCGTAGCTTCGTTGGATCCGACCACGTGGAGACGGCCCGTTTGCCGTTTCGTGAACATCTTCGTGAACAGCGCTGCAGCTTCAGGGGCAAGTTGGGTGTCCAGGGCCAAGGGCAGAATCTTACCCGCCTTCTCGATGTCTTCTGCATGGTGCCAGCGGAAGTGCATCACCGATTTGGTCAGCCATTCGTCCGCGTACTCTTCGAGGAGGTAGTCCAGGAAGGCCACCACCGGATCGCTCGGAAGCACGCTGCGCCCCGTGTGTTCGAGCTCGAGTCGCCGAATGATTGGCGTAGAGTCCACGGAAGCCGTGAGGGTCCCGCTCGCATTCGGCCAGTAGAACGTAGGCGCCAAGCCGACGTTCGCCGCTGGAAGCCCATCGCGCCGGAATGCGGGCATGCCCATCGACGCCCCCAAGCCCGCCGCTTCGGGTACACCGATCAGGAGCTCGTACGGAATGCGGCGGTAGCGGAGCAGCGCGAGCATCTTTCGCGTGTAGGGGGAGTTTGGGACTCCCTGCAAGATGACAGGTGACGTCATGTTCCTACCGAATGGGTTCTCATGGCTTGCGTTCCTACACTATTGGCAGTATACGCGCCAATACTATGAGATCGAAGCGGCTTACCTTCCGTTGCTCGGTGGCCCTTCTGGCCTCGATGACGGCGTGTGGCAGCACCGAAGGAGGCACGACAGTGTCGGTATCCGGGTTTGAGGACTCCGCTCTCGACGTCTACGAAATCGACGTGATCCCCGATTTCGGCGCGCTTCAGACTCTGACGGACCGACCTGACGAGCGGTTCGTGATGGTGAACATGCTGGTGTTCAAAGACATGGCGACCGGCGAGGGTTTCGAGGGGCTCACGGGGCGCGAAGCGTATGGGCTATACGCAGAGGGCCTGCGGGAAGCCCAGATGGCGATCGATTCGCGTCTCATCTGGGTGGGCGATGTGCAAGGGCAGGTCGTTGGAAGCAGCGACCCGGTCTTCCAATCGATGGCGCTGCTGGAGTATGCAAGTCCGACAGCTTTCCTCGGATTCGCAACTCAACCGGGGGACAATCCCGAGGCCCGGTCGGCGGGGCTAGAAGGCCAGTGGCTGGTTCCTTCAACGACCTTGGCCGAAGGCGAGGCGGGTTCCGAGCCCTCGGGTAGCGCCCCGGAGGAACTGCCCGACATCGATACCCTCGTCGAAAGCACCGGCCTGTCCGAGGAACAGATCGGGCGGGTCCTCGATGGGCCCTTGGACGAGCCCGTGTTCATCGTCGAGCTCCTTCGATTCACCGACGGCGATCGCTCCACCTATGCCCAATACGAGGCCGGTGTTGCCCCCGTCCTGGAAGAGCGCGGCGCACGGTTGGTGTGGCGCGGGTCATACGACGGCTTCGTTCTCGGGGCCGGAGCGCCCAGCTTCGACGAACAAACGGTGACGGAGTACCCAAACCGGGCTGCGTACCTTCTGACGCTGAGTGATCCACGCGTGGCTGCGGTTTCTCCGTTCCGCGCCGATGGCCTCGTGACCCACTGGATCTACACCGCCGGCGAAGCGGAGATAGACCTAGGCTTCTAGCGCATGGTATCGGCAGCATGATGCGTTGGGTCCTAGCTGCCGTGTTGCTGTTGCTCGTCCTGTTCTTCGTCGTTCAACGAGTTCCGTTCGTCCAGAACCGCGTGATGGACAAGGCGATCACGGTGCAATTGACGAACCGCGGTCATGAGCTTCTAGAAGAAGACGCGCTCCGCGCGCTGCTCTGTGGTACGGCATCTCCGCTGCCGCATCCGACGCGCGCCAAAGCCTGCGTCGCGGTGTATGCAGGCGGCAAGTTCTGGATTGTGGACACGGGACCAGGCTCTTGGAACCGCCTTGCACTGACGGGCATCGACCCATCGCGCATCGGGGGCATCTTCCTCACGCACTTTCACTCGGACCATATCGGTGACTTGGGCGAGTTCAACTTGCAGACCTGGGCCGGCGGTCGTCCCGAGCCCTTGCGGGTCTTCGGCCCAACCGGCGTCGAGCGTGTCGTCAATGGCTTTCAAGAGGCGTATGCGTTGGATACCGGGTACCGGACCGCGCATCACAGCCCCGAGTTCATGCCTCCCGACAAAGCCAAGATGCTGCCGGTCGTGATGGAAGACATGCGAGACGGGGAACAAACGGTCGTCTTGGAAGAAGACGGCCTTCGCGTCCTTGCGTTCAACGTCGACCATTCGCCCGTGAAGCCAGCCGTCGGCTATCGCTTCGAGTATCTCGGTCGGTCCGTCGTCATCAGCGGCGACACCGCCAAATCGTCGTCGCTCGTTGCGGCCGCCAAGGGGGCTGACGTGCTCATTCACGAGGCGCAGGCCAACCACATCATCTCGCGGATCGGAGATCTCGCCACGGAGAACGACAGACCGCGTGCCGCCACCATCATGAAAGACATCGTCAGTTACCACACGACCCCGGAGCAAGCTGCGCAAAGCGCGAATGAAGCGGGCGTCGAGCTGCTCGTCATGTACCATTTGCTCCCTCCGCCACCCGTTCGGATGATGGAGCGCGTTTTCGCGAGGGGCGTCGACGAGATCCGCGACGATGGTTGGCTGATCGCGGACGACGGCCTGTTGGTCACCCTCCCGGCGAGCTCGGACGAAATCGAGATATCGTCTCGCTGAGGGACAGCACGACTAGGGCGCGTCGTGCGAGTCACGGGATCCTGTGGCACAGTTACTGTCAAATGTTGATCTCCGACGAGAAGCAATCGCCACCGGCGACAGATGGGCGCGTCCGACGTAGCGAGCGGAGCAGGGCCGCCATCGTCCATGCGCTGTTCGAGCTGATCGGGGAGGGGGTCACGGCGCCTACGGCTGACGAAGTTGCCGAGCGCGCATCCATCGGCATTCGGACCGTCTTTCGGCAGTTCAATGACATGGACACGCTCTACGGAGCCCTCGACGTTCTGCTCAACGAGCGGTACGGGCCTGTTTTTCTCGCGCCCGTACCGGAGGGACCCGTCGACGAACGTATCAGCGAGTTCGTTGTGCGCCGGACCAAAGCCTATGAAGGCCTTGCCCCTTACAAACGAGCGGCCAACATCAAACGTGCACGTTCGGAGTTTCTACAGGAGCGGCACGAGGCGCTCGTGCGGAACCTCGGCAAAGACCTTCATCGTTGGTTTCCCGAGCTGAAGAACATGGACGCTCCCACGGTCCATGCGCTCGAGCTCGTCACGTCGTTCGAGGCGTGGGATCGACTCCGAATCGATCAACGCCTCGGCAAGCAGCGGGCGGCCGAGGCCATGAAGCACGCGATGTCTGCGCTTCTGGAGTGAACGAGTGATGGCGTGCGCAAACCGGGTTTCCTGAACTCATAACCTGCAGGTCGTCAGCGTTGACGCTCTTCAGCGATTTCTAGCCCTTGTTTGGCAGCTAGTTCTGCCAGTCGCTCCTGTGCACGCCTCGATCCGAGTAGCGTGACGTGCTTCGTTCCGAACCTCTCCTTGGCGACCCTCACCAGTTGCCCGAGCGCGTTATCGCGGGCCTCGCCGAGGAGCTCGATCGAGCCGGCTGACTCTCGGAGCCGTACCCCGTTCGGCAGGTTGTGGACGATGCTGCCCCGACTCGTCCGCGCACTGCGAGAGGGCAGGGACTGGAGCCGGTTCTCGCTGCTCTTGATCGCCAACCCCCGCGACTTCCGGCTGAGGCGACGCACTGCCCTGTGATCGCCGCGCGCGGCCCGTGCGGCCAGGGAGTCCTTCCAAGATCCCGGGTGTGTGTCGATGCCCATGGTTCTCCACCTCTTGATAGTCGTCCTAAGCTTGCGCTCAGCAGCCTTTCTCTCGAACGAGAGCATCTTGTACAACTTGTGTTTCTCGCTCGCAGGGATGGGCATCGCTGCAATCGCGTGATGCCTCAACTTGAAGTGTCCTCGATGCGCAGCTCGGGTTGCGTCGACCTTGGAGGACAACGCCTCGCGCCGCTCGTCTCGCCGAGTCCGTGCCGCGCCGAGCGCATCCTGGTACTCGCGCCAGAGTCCGTCGTCACGCAGCGGTCCGAGGGGCTCGGGTCGATACGCCTCGCGGCTCATCGTCGCAACGTGCTCCGCCGCAGGACCTGAAACGAAATCCCCGAAGCGCTCACAGAGCCTTTGTTTGGACCAGTGGCGCCCCAGAGACGAGGCCTTGCAGGCGAGGTCCCCACGCGTTGCGTCGACCAAGGCTAACCCATTGCCGCGCTTGACCACTCGCACGCCATGCACGGCCAGTCGGGCGTGCAAGTCTTTCCAGCCGGAGACGCCCTCTAAGTCCATCCTCTCGCCGATGTGACTCCTCGCCCAGCTTGCAAAGCTCTGCACCCCGCGCGTCGCCTCGAACTGCCGCGATGAATAGCTTCGTCCCGCGCGTTCCTTTTCCTTAGACCGGTCGACTCGATGGAGTCCCAGCTCTTGTTCGAGCTCGCTTGCGAGCGCCTTGAATCGCTCGATGTCCTTCCAGGGATGATGAATCTTGAGCGTCTTCGGATGAATCTTGCTCACGGCGACGTGAAGGTGCTCGTGCTCCTGGTCGCTGTGGCGGACTGCGATGTACTGGTGCTCTTCAAGGCCGGCCGCCTCGACGGCGCGGCGCACCACACGTTCGAGCTCCCGTTCGCTCAGGGAACGGTCGTCAGGATGAAGCGAGATCACCAGATGGTAGGTCTTGTCACGCTTGGCGCGGGTATTCCTTCGCTGGTAGGCGTCGACGACCTTGATCGCGGTC
>JBGUEF010000090.1:0-10433 GCA_041821485.1 Deltaproteobacteria bacterium | reverse complement strand
GCCTGTGGATCGCAGGACCATCGCCGATGTGATCTCGAAGGCCTATCCGTTGGCACTGGTCGACGAGTTCCAGGACACCGACTCGGTTCAGTACGGAATCTTCCGCGCGATCTACGGCGAAGGCGTGGCGGTCTACGTGGGAGATCCGAAGCAAGCGATCTACGCGTTCCGCGGAGCGGACGTCTTCTCGTACATCGAAGCCGCCGCTGATGTCGGCGACCGCAAGCACACCTTGAGGACCAATCGACGTTCGGATCCCGGGGTTGTCCACGCTGTGAATGCTCTCTTCTCACTGAGGGACGCGCCCTTCGTTCTCGACGGGATCGACTTCGAGCCCGCCATCGCTCATGCGCAGGACAATCGATCGAGCCTGAGCCCTTCCATGGAGGTGGTTTTCCTCGAGGCGGAACAGCTCAAGGGGCCGCTGGCCGAGCTCGTCGCTCCCATTGTGGCCAACGAAATCGCGCTTCTTCTGGAATCGGATGCCGAGATCGAAGGACGGGCAGTCAGGGCAGACGACGTAGCGGTCCTCTGCCGTAGCAACACCCAGGCGAACCAGGTGACGCGCGCGTTGCGAGCTCTCAACATCCCGACCTCGCTCGACGGCGGATCCAGCGTACTGCAAACCGAGATCGCCTCGGACATTCGCGCAGTGCTGGAAGCTGCCCTGATGCCGGGGGATTCCCCTGCGGTTCGTCGAGCCCTGCTGACATCCTTGTTGGGCGTGAGCCCCGCTGAGCTCGTCGCAATGACCGATGAAGCCTGGTCCACTTGGGTGTCGCGTTTTCGAGATTGGAACGAGGCCTGGCACAGCTACGGCGTGCTGCGTTTCGTCGAAGACATGCTGCGCTGCACCCATGCCGAGCGGCGGATTGCGGGCCGCCCCACCGCGCGTCGTGAGTTGACGGACCTGTTTCACCTGGAAGAGCTCTTGCTTCGAGGCGAACGGGAGCGGCGGAGAAACCCGGTCGCTCTGGTGCAGTGGTTTCGACGCATGAGCGACGGCTCAGGCGACGCGGGCGAGCTGGCCCAGGAAGAGCTCCAGCAGCGACCCGATGCAGAATCGGGCGCGGTCCGGATCTGCACGATCCACAAGAGCAAGGGGCTGGAGTACGGCATCGTCTATTGTCCGTTCACCTGGGGAGATGCAGGCCTCCGCGGCTTCGACTCGACCGCCGTGAAGTTCCATGACGAGCACCGGCGCATCAAGCTCGACCTGGGTTCACCGGAAAGGGACGAGCACCGGAGCCGGAGTGAGCGGGAGGCCATGTCCGACGCCCTGCGACTGCTCTATGTGGCCGTGACCCGCGCCAAGCATCGCTGCACGCTGTTCTGGGGGCCCGCGTCGAGCTGGAAAAGCTCGGCGCTGCGCTACTTGCTGCACGGCGAGGAAGGATTCGAGGCCCTCGGCGAGGACGAGCTACGCGAAGCCGTCACCTGGCTCGCTGCCGGGTCGAATGGGGCTATCGAGGCCCGTCCCCCACACGAGGCGCAGGCCAGCCCCCGAAGCGTCGAGGCGCCTGAAGTGCAGCTCGCCACGAGGACGCTCATCCGATCCTTCAGCCACGCCGCCCGACTGGCCAGCTTCACGAGTCTTACCGGTCATGATGAGAAGAGCCCGAGAACGGGGCCCGCACCCGCTAACGCGGAGCCCGGTCTCTTCGCCAGTCTCCGCGGCGGGGCACGCACCGGCCTGCTGCTCCACTCGATCTTGGAGCATTCCGATTTTGCCAAGCTCGACGGGGACGAGGCTGAAGAGCCCATCGAGCGACAGCTGCGAGCGTCCGGATTTGACCCGTCGCTCGTGGAAGAAGTGCGGCGTGATCTCGGCGCGGTGGCCCGCACGCCTCTCACGGCAAATCCTGACGCTCCGCGCCTGATCGACCTTCCCAACAATCGCCAGCTTCGTGAGCTCGAGTTCACCCTCCACGTGGACCGGCCGAAGCTCGTGGACCTCGCCGCGCTCATGAAACAGCACGGCGCGCCGGCGGCCGCTCCCCGTTACTACGAGCGCCTCGCGGAAGTCAGCTCACAAACGCTGCAACGCTTCTTGCGTGGCTACATCGACCTGATGTTCGAATGGCAGGGCCGCTGGTACGTCGCCGACTACAAGTCGAATACCCTGCCCACGTACGAGCCAGAGGCAGTCAACGAAGCGGTTCAACGGGAGCACTACCTGCTGCAGGCTCAGCTCTACACGGCTGCCGCTCACCGTTACTTGAAGCAACGAGTCCAAGACTACGACCCTGAAATCCATTGGGGCGGCGCCCTGTTCCTGTTCCTGCGCGGGATGAAAGGCCCGGAGGTCGGGGGTTCGAGTGTGTTCTTCGATCGTCAGCCGGCCGAGCTCCTGAGGGCGGTCGACGACTGGCTGGGAGGTGGCAATGAGTCTCACTGACCTGCACTCGCGAGGGCTGATCGAGCTGCTCGATGTGGAGCTCGCGCGCGCCCTGGGCCGCATGCCCGGCGCCTCGAGCCCCGAGGTCGAGCTGGCGATTGCGCTCACCAGCCGCAACGTGCGCCGGGGTCATAGCTGCTTCCCTCTTGGAACGCCCGCTGCGGAGATCTGGGCGCGCGACGCTGCTCCGCTGGACTCGGTACCCGATGCCGAGCAGTGGCGGAAGGCCCTTGCGAAGAGCCGGCTCACCCAAGAGGGGCCACTCGTCCTCGATGAAGCCGGCCGACTCTATCTCCGGCGTTACTGGCAGCTCGAACGCGACATCGCTCAGCAACTCGCTGTCCGCGCCGGCGTGCCTCCGATCGTCGCGGACGACGCAGCCTGGCTCGACGCGTCACTCGAGAGGCTGTTTCCTGAAGAGCCGGGCTCCCCGCAACGTCGTGCAGCCCAGAACGCGCTCCAACACAGCGTCTCTCTTCTCTGCGGTGGGCCGGGTACCGGCAAGACGACCACTGTGGCCGCCATCGTCGCGCTCATCATCGAAGGGCAGCTGAGGGAAACTGGAACCGCACCGAAGGTCATGCTGCTGGCCCCGACTGGAAAGTCCGCCGCCCGTTTGGGAGAGGCGGTGCGCCAGGCCAAGACTCGGATTCAGGCCTCCGAGGAAGTCCTCGAGCAGATCCCGGAGCAGGCAAGCACGGTGCACCGCGCGCTCGGGATGCAACGAGAAGGCATGCGCTTTCGCCGAAGCGCCGACCTTCCACTCGAAGCGGAGGTGATCGTCGTAGACGAGGCTTCGATGATCGACCTAGTCCTGATGCGGCAGTTGCTGGAGGCCACGCCACGGGACGCCACGCTACTCATCGTTGGCGACCCCGACCAGCTCACCTCGGTTGAAGCGGGCTCGGTTCTTCGTGACCTCGTCACCGCAAGCGCACAGACCGGATGGCGAGATCGAGTCACGCACCTCACCACCACACATCGCTACGACGAGGAGCAACCACTCGGTCAGCTCGTCGCCGCAATCCGAAACGGAGAGGGCTCGCTCGTCGAAGCCTTGCTCGCGCGCGAGGATACAGGAGATGTCGTCTGGGCCTCAGCCGAGGGTCTCCGGGCCGAGCTCGATCGGGCCGCCACCCATTGGTCCGAGGTGCTGGCCACGGGCAACGCGCGTGAGCACTTTGAGCTCCGGGGCCGGTACGTGGTGCTCAGCCCATTCCGAAGGGGCCCAATCGGCACCCGGCAGCTGGGCTCGGCAATTCGAGATCGACTGGCAAGCCCGACGGGCGACGCGCCGCGCGTGACACCGATCATCATTGAGGAGAACAGTCACGAGCTTCGCGTGTACAACGGAGACTTTGCCATGCTCGTCGACGGGCAGCCGCCTACAGCGACGGTGCAGAGCGACACCGACGGTTTCCGGGAGATCGCGGAGGCGAGGCTGCCGCGGTTCTCCGACGCGTTCGCATTGAGCGTTCACAAAGCGCAAGGGTCCGAGTTCGACGAGGTGTTGCTGGTGCTTCCGGAAGAAGACGCGCCGCTATTGACTCGCGAGCTTCTCTACACGGCAGTGAGCCGCGCTCGGAAACGCGTGCGCGTCGTCGGACCGAAGCAGGTCGTGGCGGCGGCCCTCGAACGACGGGCGCAACGCTACTCGGGACTGGTTGACGCGATCGGCCGCGCGGTCGGCTGACGCCGGCGGAGAGTTAGGCAGCCTTCGGCGGCCAGGGGCGACGAATCTTTTGGGCGACCCTTGCGGCGGTCTCGTTGTCGATCTCGCCTGCAGGGTCTGCACCGAGCTGTTTGAGGATCACTTTGCAGTGAGCCGGATTCCAGCCGAGAAGCTTCGCGAGCTCCTTGAGGTCGTAAGTATCTGTGCCAACCATGGTGCGCTTCCTTTACTAACAGTTAACTTATAGCGCAGAACCGATGGCACGCCAAGGCTTATTTGGCACTTAGTATATAAGCGGTGACTCCCAATAAAGTGAGCATTAACAAGGTGATAACCAGCCACCCGGGTCCACGGACGCCCGGCGCTGGCTCGGAATCCGGTGGCGGCGCGACAGGGGGCCCTTCGACCGGCTGAGCCGATATGAATTCTTCGATCAGCTGAGTGGCCTTCTCGACCTGATCGCGCTCGACGCGGATCTCCGTCCCGTGCCGCTGCCGGTCGGTGATGCCCGGATACGCTGTATCGCGGTGGCTGATCAAGACTGCGGCGATGCCTTCAGACTCGAGTGCTTCCTGCAGGGCCAGGGCCTGCACCTCGTCGTCGGTCTCGTAGACGCTTAGTGTCTCCATGATGTTACTCCGATTGCACAAAAGGGGGCACGGGACAATCGAGCGCGTCGCCGATGGCACGGATGAGCTCGGCCTCGCGATCGGTAACGGCGTCATCCGCCATGACCGTAGCGGCGCAAGCCAGCATGAGGCTTCTCTTCAGAGCAGGCGCGGCCGCATCGTAGCGTTGAAGAGCAACGTCGACGGAAGCCAAGGTACATTCGCGTGAAGGCAGGATCGCGCCAGCGGCCTCTTTGATGTGAAGCGCCTGCGCCCCGTGCCTGAATGCGCGCGCGGCTTCCTCCTCCGTCCGGCTACCGACGCGCGCCAGGGTCGAGATCAAGACTCGCGCATCGGGCAGGAGGACCCGCAGCGATCGAAACCGGAGTGGGGTCGGACCCGCACCCTCGAAGTAGCGCGAAAGATGGCGCTGGAGCATCCGGCTCAGGGTGTACTCGAAGAGATCGATCCGCCGGTCGCTTTGCATCAGGGCGTCGACCACCTCGCGAAAGCGCTCGAACTCATCGATGGACAGGTTGCGTAGTGTCGGGATCGCCATGTCGACCAGCGCAATCTTCTCGGCGGACGATCGGGCGCCGGCCTCGGAGTGAAACCGAAGCGTCAGATCGGCGGTTTGCGGATCGGTCAGCTCCGCCACGCGAATCAGCTCGGTCCCGCGGAGAACCTCGTCCTGCGCGAGCAGGATCCCGAAGATCATCGCCTGAGCCATCGGCGCCTGGTGAACGGCGTGAATCCAAAGCTCAGGAAGCGCGGCGTGAAGGGATCGGGCAAACGTGATCTGCTCGGGGCGGGGGCTCCCGATGTGCGCGATCGCCTGGCTCATGGCTTCTTCCGTCGGTGCCTCGGCAAACGCATTCACCTGCGTGTCGGGCGCGTCGGGCGGGGTGCTCATTCCTTCGGCGATATCCGGCAGGCCGACCTCGGTGAACTCTCCGTCCCACTGGGGCTCGAGCTTTCGGATACGCTCCCCGAGCGGGGGGTGCGTGCGAAAGAGCCCAGCGAACAGCCGTAGCCGGCGAATCGCATCCGAGAAGAAGATGTGACTCGCTTCGTCGGCCTTCGGCGTGTCGAGGTACGAGCGAGGTGCCGCACCGCCGATCTTCTTGAGCGCACCCACCAGGCCATCGGGGTCGCGCGTGAACTGCACCGCGGAAGCATCGGCGAGGAGCTCCCGTTGGCGCGAGATCGAGCTCTGAATCATGCGGCCAAAGAACACGCCAATCGAGCCGATGGCCAGGAGGCCGAGCCCGAGGAGCGCCACGCCGCCCCTTTCCTTCTTCCCGCCACGCATGGAGCCGCGGGTCAGGAATCGACCGATCAGCGCGAGGAGAAAGATCCCGTGCAGGAGCCCGATGGCGCGGAGGTTGATACGCGAATCCCCATTGAGGATGTGGCTGAACTCGTGCGCGATCACGCCCTGCAACTCGTCGCGCCGCAGGAGCTGAAGAGTGCCTTGCGTCACGCCGATGACGGCGTCGCTCGTCGTGTTTCCTGCCGCAAAGGCGTTGATGCCGGTCTCCCGATCGAGAACGTACACCTCGGGAACGGGCACCCCGGACGCGATGGCTATTTCTTCGACGACGTTCAGAAGACGGCGCTCTTCGAGCCTCGTCGAGTCCGGGTCCACCTTTCGCCCGCCGAGGCTGAGGGCGACGGCAGGCCCCCCGTCTCGCAACTGGGCGATCTTGTAGAGCGACCCCAGGCCGACCACGAGGCTCGTGCTGACGAGTGCGAAGAGCAAGACACCGGGGTTCCACAAGGACAGGGCGAGCTGTTTCACGTTGTCGTAGTCGCCTGTCACGTACGCGACCCCCGCCGAATCGATCAGCCCGGTCGAGTAGAAGATCATGGCCAGGAAGTAGACCGAGACGACCACACCGAGCACGGCTAGCGCAAAGAGAAGCGCCAGCCGCATGGTGCGCTTCCGCGCGAGGGCCTGCTCCTCGAAGAAGTCCATGACTCAGAACTGAACTTTGACTGGAGCGCGTTCGCCTTCGGTCTCGACCTCGAAGAACTCGGCGCGCTTGAAGCCAAACATGCTGGCCACGAGGTTCGACGGCACCATCTCGCACTTGTTGTTGTAGCGCATGACCGCATCGTTGAAGGACTGTCGCGCGAACGCGATCTTGTTCTCGGTCGTCGACAGCTCCTCGGAGAGCTGCATCATGTTCTGGTTCGACTTGAGGTCGGGGTACGCTTCCGAGAGAGCGAAGAAGCGGCCGAGCACACCGCTGAGCCCTGCCTCTGCGCTCGCAAGGCCCTGCATCGCCTGCGCGTCACCGGGATCTGCAGCCGCCCGTGTTCGGGCTCCCTCGGCGGAGTTTCGCGCGGCGATCACCGCTTCCAGAGTCTCGCGCTCGTGCGACAAGAACCCCTTTGCCGTTTCGACCAGGTTCGGAATCAAATCGTGTCGCCGCTTGAGCTGCACATCGATCTGCGCGAATGCGTTCTTGAACCGGTTTCGAAGGTTGACGAGGGCGTTGTAGATGCCCACGAACCAGGCAATCAACACGAGAGCGAGCACAAGCGGACCGAGCAACCAAGCCATCGCGACCTCCCCTGCCTTCAAAAGGCGCTTCCAGTGTAAGTGCCGGCCCCTATAAACTCAAATCGCTATGGAGTCGGAACAGACGGTCCTGGTCACAGGGGCAAGCACGGGGATAGGCCTTGCAATGGCGCGGGCGCTGACCCGAACGGAGTACCGGGTGTTTCTCACCGCCCGGCAAGAATCGCTGGCGCGCTTCGATGTCCATGCGATCGGCGAGTCGGAGAACGTTCGAATTCGTCCGCTCGATGTCACCAATGCTGGAGAACGGAAAGCGATCATCGCCGAGGCCGACCGCGACTGGGGCGGCATCGACATCCTGATCAACAATGCAGGCGTCTCCTATCGCGCCGTGGTGGAGCACGTCGACGAGCACGAGCGCCTCGCCCAAATGGACGTGAACTTCCGCTCGCCCATGGAGCTCATCCGCCTCGTGCTTCCTGGGATGCGCGCAAAGCAAGCCGGGCGCATCATCACGGTCAGCTCGGTCGGCGGCATGATGGCGATGCCCACGATGGCAGCGTACAGCGCGTCGAAGTTCGCGCTCGAAGGAGCTCACGAAGCGCTCTGGTACGAGGTCCGGCCATGGGGGATTCGTGTGAGCCTGGTGCAGCCCGGCTTTGTCCATTCCGACGGCTTCCAGAAAGTCCGGTACACGCCCAAGAGCGACCACTCAGAGAACGAGTTGGCCGATCCCTATCACGAGCACTACGTGAACATGACGCCTTTCATCGCAAAGGTGATGAAGTCGTCACGCGCGACGCCGGAGTCTATTGCACGCGTGGTCCTCAAGACGATGCGACGAAAGCGTCCGCCATTGCGAGTGCCAGCGACATTCGATGCGTTTGGCTTTTCCTTGCTTCGACGGATCTTGCCTCGGAACACGTACCATTGGCTCCTGTACAAGATGCTTCCGCGCATCGACACCTGGGGCCCATCGACCAGTCGAAGGTCTTTGCCGCCTCCGTCGGACGATGAGCGCTGATCATTTCGGATGGCGAGCGGTCTTGCCATCAAACCTATTCATGCGGAGGCCTTTCTCACTTCGACCATCAGTTCAGCCAGCTTCGCGAACGCTTCGTCGACGCGGTCTCCAGACTTCGCACTCGCCCGGGCGATGTGCCAGTCGAGCTTGCGCGCTGCATCGACTTGGGCCTTCGTCAGCGCGGCATCCTCTTTGAGATCGACCTTGTTCACGATGAGGACGGCCGGCCGCGAGCCGATGAACCCTCGACCCTTGGTCTGCGCCTCCAAGAGGTGGTCGAGCGTCCGTGGCCGGGTAGCGTCCACGACGAAGATCAGGCCCGACGCACCGGAGATGAACGAACGGTTGTACTGGCCCCAGGCCTCGCTGCCCTCGGGATCCCAAAGCATCATTTCGAGTGAAATGTCGCCCACGTCCACGGTGCCTTTGGAGATCTGCATCGCGATCGACGATTGCTGGTCCCGGTCGAAGCTGTGCTCGACGAATCGTCTAACGAGGCTCGTCTTTCCAACCCCAGGGGCACCAAGCAGGCAGACCTTCCGCCTAAGCCGCATGATCCCCTAGTACGCGAAGTCTCATAGCCTGCAAAGCTCCGGTTCGCGCTCCCGTGATTTTGACTTAGAGTCCGGCCGATGAGCGAGCAGAAACAGAAGCTGGAGTTCGGCGGGGTTCCTGGGAACCTCGCGATGATCATCGGTCTCCCCATCTTCACCGCGTACCTCTTCTTCGCCGTGCGTTTCAACGATGGCGCCGTGCTTCCGGGGGCCAACGCGGACTGGGAAGGGTTCAAACAGGCGATGATGCCCACCGGGCGCGCCGCGGTCATCTACGGGGTTTGGTTCGCGTTCCAGGCGCTCCTTCAAAGGTATGCGCCTGGGCGAGAGGTGCTTGGCGCCGAGCTTCCAGACGGCAGCCGCCTTCCGTATCGGATGAACGGCCTGGTCTCACTCTTGGTGACGTTCATCGCGGTCGCGGTGCTGCACTGGTCCGGTGTGTTTTCGATTCGCGAGCTCTACGACCAGTTTGGCGCGCTGATCAGCGTGATGACGATCTTCGCATTCCTCTTCAGCATCTACCTCTACTGGTACGGCAAGCAGCACGGGCAGGCGCGCCACCTCAGCGGCAAGTTCATTCACGACTTCTGGATGGGCACCGGCCACAACCCGCGCGTCCCGCCCGGCCGCGACGGGCTCGACCTCAAGATCTTCTGCGAAGCGCGACCGGGACTCATCTTCTGGGTGCTGATCAACACCTCGTTTGCCTACGTTCAGTACGAACAATACGGCTTCGTTTCGACTTCGATGATTCTCGTCTGGATCTTCCAGATGTTCTACATCATCGACTACTTCTGGAACGAAGAGGCCATCCTCACCACGATGGACATCAAGCACGAGAACTTCGGCTACATGCTCGCGTTTGGTGATTTGGTCTGGGTGCCGATGACGTACTCACTGCAAGCGCACTACCTCATCGACCGGGTGCACTCGCTGCCCTGGTGGGGCGCCGTGCTGATCGTGATCACCAACATGCTCGGCCTCTACATTTTCCGCGCGGTGAATTCGCAGAAGCACAAGTTCCGCGGCGACCCCGACAACGTGCGAATCTGGGGCAAGAAGGCCGAGTACATGCAGACCGAGCAAGGCGGCAAGCTCTTGCTCTCTGGATTCTGGGGTTGGTCCCGTCACTTCAACTACGTCGGCGACATCCTGATGGCCCTCTCCTGGTCACTCCCCTGCCTCTTCGGCTCGGCCCTCCCCTACTTCTACCCAATCTACTTCGCCGTCCTGCTCATCCACCGCGAACGACGAGACCACAGCTTCTGCTCGAGAAAGTACGGAGCCGACTGGACCCGCTACTGCGAACGAGTCCGCTACCGAATCATCCCCGGCATCTACTAGAAAAAGGGGACAGTCCCCTTTTTCTAAGGGTTAAGGCGCTGTAGGCTTCGAGGTCTATGGCCCGCACTCCCGTTGTTCACACCGAGGTCGAGCGCATCGAACGCCAGGGCCGGGAGCACACTAGCGACTTGGTCGCGGTCGAAGAGCCGCTCCAGATTCTGCTCGAGCACGGTGAGGCGCACGCGCGACGCGAGACTCCCCTTGCGATGACGATGCGCACGCCCGGGCACGACTGTGACTTGGTGACGGGGTTTCTCTATGCCGAGGGCGTCCTCGCGCGCAACGACGATTTGATTAGCGTGCGTC
>JBGUEF010000089.1:0-10443 GCA_041821485.1 Deltaproteobacteria bacterium | reverse complement strand
CGAGCGTCTGAATCAGCCCTGCGAGCTCGGTCTCGTACGCGACCGACACAGCGATCACCGGGTAGTCGGAGACCGGCCGCAACTTCTCATACGTGACCAGCGGCGCCCGAGCCTGCCGCCAGGCGTCGAGGTCGTCGGGCAGAAACGCTCGATGTGCAGCCCGCCCTTCCGAGGCGTTGATCGATCGATAGATGGTCTGATACCCAAGCGACGACATCCCGACGCGATAAGGACTCGGATACAAGAGCGCGACCGCCTCCGGAGCATCCTTGTCGATAGCCCCGATCTCGTCGCCCATCCGAGCCACAATCTCGCCCTTCAAATCACTCACACCCGAACCTTAAAGGGGACAGTCCCCTTTTTGTAGGGGTTAAGAAGAATCGGCCTCTCGACAGTCTCCTGGACGCCTTCGGCGGCAGTCACTCTATCGCCTACCCCTTTTTTAGTCGACGCTGGTGCCTACGCGGGACCAGCGGATGCGCTCCCAGAGGGAGGCGCGAGTGTTCTTCCACGACATGTAGATGAACAGGGTCTTGCCCTTGATGCGCGAGTTGGGGACGGCGCCGATCAGTGGGTTGCGGCTGTCGTTGGAGCTGTCGCGGTGGTCGCCGAGCACGTAGACGTGACCTTCTGGCACCCGAAGCGGTAGGCGGTCGAGCGGAAAATCGTGCTTGGAATGGCTCATACGGTGCGGCGTGCCGTCCAGGGTCTCTTCGTAAACCCTGCACGTGGGGTCGAGGTTCTTCTGCTCTTCGTTGGAGCACGGGCCCGAGTCGATCGTCGGCAGCACCTCCCCATTGCGGGAGATCTTACCGTCGCGGATGAGGATCTCGTCTCCACCCACACCAATGACTCGCTTCACGATATCTTCGTTGTCGGCGGGGCTGTGGAGGATGATCACGTCGCCTGGGTCCGGGCCGCCCCAGTTCCACGTCGCTTCGTGCGTGAAGGGGAGAAACAGCCCGAACGGATACTTCGCGACGACAACCCGGTCTCCATCGAGGAGGGTGGGTTCCATCGATGGGCCGTCGATGGCAAAGGCTTCGAACAGAGTCACCCGAATGAACAACGCCAGCACTAGCGCCCCGCCGATAGTCAGCAGATTTGACTTCCAGCCGTCGCCCTTTTTCGCCGTGCGCGCACCTTTCGAGGCAGCTTTGTCTTGTGGGTTGCTCATTCGTGCGGGACTACGGGCAAGCAGCGCAGGCGGGCGCTTCGCTGGCGCGGACGCTAGTCTGCGGTTAGGCATGCGTCAAGCGACCCCATGACGATCCTCTGCATCGATACGGCCACCGAGCATGGCACCGTTGCCGTCGTTCGCGACGACGGCTCGAACGCGTCGGTACGCTGGCGTTCGGCCGGCCGCCACGGGGAAAACCTGTTCGGCTACATCGAATCGGCGTTGGCTGAAGCGGGCGCCTCCCGCGAAGAGCTCTCGTTGATAGGCGTGAATATAGGGCCCGGCCGATTCACTAGCCTGCGCGTGGGGCTCGGCACGGCCAAGGGGCTCGCCCTCGGCTTGGGTCTACCCATCGTTGGCGTCAGCTCACTGCGGGTGCTCGCGAGGGCGATCGAAACCGACGTCAGTCTCGTGCGGGTGCCGGTGATGAATGCGTACCGAGGCGACGTGTTCGCTGCTGCGTACATCATCGAGGATGGCGACGTGGAGGAGTTGGCGCCCGCACTCTTCGGCCCGCCCGAGCGTGTCTTAACGCAAATTCGGGAGGCCGTGGCGGGGCGTCCGATTGCCGTGGGCGGCGAGGGCGTACGACCGCATGCCTCCGTGATCGAAGCCACGCTCGGAGTGAAGGTCGATGGGGCCGATATCCTCGACGCCTCTACTCCGGACGCGATTGTGGCCGAAGTGCAATACGCGTTCCGCACGACCGGACCGGCAGACCTCGACGCGTTGGAGCCGCAGTACCTTCGCCCGAGCGATGCCAAGTTGCCGGATCGCCCGCTACAGACCGAGCGCCCGAGCTAGCTGCCGTGCGAGGCGATCGCTTCGCGGTACGTGCGCTCGTAGAGTCGAGTCGTGCGTTCCCAAGAATGGTCGATGCGCATGACTCTGCTCTGGACTGCTCGGAACGCCTTGGTGTTGGCGAATGCCGCCGCGCCTCGCTGCAGCGCCGACAGCAGAGATCGCGTGGTCGCCTCATCGTAGAGGATCCCCGAGCCGGTCCTCAAAGAGGCTTCGCAATCGACCACTTCGTCGGCGAGGCCGCCATCCCGTTGAACGATGGGTAGGGCGCCGTAGCGTTGAGCTCTCATCTGGATGTTGTCAGACGGCGCCTCGAGTCCCGCCGCCACCACGAAGTCGCTCGCTCCGATTAGCGCGTGCCGAAACGCCTCGTCATCCCCGGTCTTGATCTGAATTCGGTCTGGCCACTGGTCCCAGAGCTCTTCGTAGATGGCAACGAGCTCGCCATCGCCCTCGAGCTGCACCACGAGTTGGACGTCGTTGCGCAGGAAGTCGGGTCCAATCTTCGCGAGCAAGGCCATGCCGTCGTCGTCGACGCTACCGATCGCGCCGAACAGAGGCACATCGCTTCGCACTGGCAGCGTCAGATCGTGCTGGAGCTCAGCCTTGCACTTGTCTTTGCCGTCCATGTCGAACGGATCGAACCGGGCAGGGAGGTTCCCGTCGGTTGCGGGGTTCCAAAGCGCGGGGTCGATCCCGTGGCGTAGGCCGTCCAGCTTCGGCCCGAGCTCGCGAAACGCATCAGCCAACTCATCGTCGTTATCCGGCCTCTGAAGGCGGTGCGCGTAGTTGGGAGACAGGGTGGTGACGCGATCCGCGGTCAGCAGCCCAGCCCTCAAAACGCTGACGCCATCCCCGTCGCGGGCCTCGTCGCCAAGCCCGATCCACCCGGCATCGCGTGCGTCGAAGCGCCCCTGGCGAGACGCGTCGTACACGGTCAGGACCGTGGGCATGTCGGGAAGCGCCGACTGCAGCTGCGCGACGACCGCCGCTGCAGCCCAGCCGTGAGCGTGCACGATGTCGTAGTCACTCGCGTTTTGACGAATCACCTCAGTGACCGCGGAGGCGAACACGCCAACCCTCGACGCGTCGAGCTGTTCGCCCTCACCGGTCAGAGCGTCTGCGGACAACAGAACTTCCTCGTTGCCGATGAAGATCAGGCCTACGCCGTCGTGGTTGCGGCCCGTGTAAAGCTCGCAGGACCAGGCCCTGCCACCGAGTTCGAGCTCGAGCTTGGTGAGGCGGCGTGCCAGCGCAAGCTTCGCGGTGTCGATGTGACCGTAAAGCGGGGACACCAGGTCGATCGTGTGATCCGCGCGGCGCAGCACTTTCGCCAAGGTCGTGACGTCCTGGGCGTCTCGAGTGGACGTGAATGCTTGAGGGGCGATGAAAAGAATTCGCAAAGTGCTGGACCATAGCGACTGTTGGCCTTGGCGGCCACGTGGAAAACTCGGGTTGCGCCGCCACGAGGCTGGTTCAGGCTTATCTTGCATGGCGGAGCGGGGAAAAATCGCGGTTACCGGTGCATCGGGGCTCGTTGGCTGCGAGCTCGTGCCGACCCTTCGGCGCAACGGATTCGATGTCGTGCGGCTCGTGAGGCACGCGGCGGGTGCCGACGACGAGGTCCGGTGGGATCCCGCAGCTGGGACGATCGAGGCCGCGGGTCTCCGGGGAATCACTGGGGCGATTCATCTTGCCGGCGACAATGTGGCTTCGGGACGCTGGACAGAGGCCAAGAAAGCGAGGATCCGCGACAGCCGGGTTTCCGGCACCGCGCTTCTCGCAGGGGCCCTCGCGGAGCTTTCACCCAAACCGAGGGTGTTGGTTTCGGCCTCGGCGGTCGGTTACTACGGCGCGTGTGGCGATCAGGCGCTCGACGAGAGCGCCCCCCAGGGTTCCGGGTTTCTCGCCTCGGTGTGCGGCGAGTGGGAAGGCGCGGCGCACGCGGCGCGGGACGCCGGGATTCGTGTAGTGAACGCACGCATCGGCGTCGTGCTCGCGCCTCGCGGTGGTGCGCTCGCCAAAATGAAGATGCCGTTCTTGCTCGGCGTAGGCGGCCGCATCGGCGACGGCACTCAATACATGAGTTGGATCACGCTGGAAGACCTGGTGTCGGCACTCGTCTTCGCACTGGAGCGCGACGACCTAGAAGGCCCTGTGAACTTCGTCTCACCGACGCCGGTCACGAACGCGGATTTCACGGCGACATTGGGCCGTGTGCTCAAGCGCCCCACTCTCCTTCCGGTCCCGAAGTTCGCGCTCCGGCTCGGTGTAGGCTCGGACATGGCCAACGAGATGTTGATCGGAGGAACTCGCGTCATCCCGGCTTCGCTTCATGCCCACGGCTTTCGCTGGGAGCACACGACGCTCGAACCCGCGCTTCGTTCGCTCCTGTAGCGCCGAGCTCGATCAGCGTGATCTCGGCAGGCGCTGCGATGCGCATCGGCGGGCCCCAGTATCCAGTCCCTGAGCTCACGTAGATCTGCGAGTCACCGCGCGCGTGGAGCCCCGACAGGAACGGTTGCGCGAGGCGCGTGAGAAACCCGAAGGGAAAAATCTGGCCTCCGTGGGTGTGCCCCGAGATCTGAAGGTCGACGCCGTGCGCGCGCGCTTCATCGAAGTGCACCGGCTGGTGGGCGAGGAGGACGACAGGCTTGGTCGAGTCGCGCCCTTCCATTGCACGGGCCATGTCCGCGCCGTGCCCATTGCCGAACTGGTGCGCCGTCCAGTCGTCGACGCCGGCGAGGTGGATCGCCTCTCCGTCCTTCATGAGCTCCACGTGCTCGTTGCGTAGGACTCGTATTCCTATGCCACGAAGGAACGAGAGCCAGGAATCCGCCCCCGAGTAGTACTCGTGATTGCCCGTGACGAAGTACGTCCCGAGCTTTGCGCGAATCTCGCCGAGTGGCGCTATGGCATGACCCAGGTCTTCGACAGACCCATCGATGAGGTCGCCCGTGATCGCGACGATGTCCGGCTCGAGCGCGTTGACCTTGCGGACGACATCTTGGACGAAATCGGCACCGATGGTCAGTCCAACGTGCATGTCGGTGAGTTGAACGAGGCGCAGCCCGCTAAGAGCTTCGGGCAATTTGTCGAGGCGTATCGCCACACGCTTCACTTCGACCGGCCGAATCGCCGACCAAACACCCCAGCCCGACAGCGCGAGCCCAAACGCGCCTGCACCTCCTGCGAGGAGCTGCGCGAGAAACTCCCGGCGCCCGCCATTGACCGACGCGAAGCTGGCGTACTTGACCCAACTCCAGCGCGCGAGCTCGCCGCCCCAAAGCAGCACGAGCAACAAGAACATCGACCCCATCCAGACGTACCCAACCCAGGAGACGGGGATCGCGAGGTTCCGGGGCAGGGTGCGCCAGGCCATCATCGACGCGGGGATCGAGAGCGCGAGCAGGACCAGCGCAATGGTCGCGACCTGACGCCAAGGAGACGGCCACATCGGATCGCGAATCAGGCGAGCCCACAGGTAGTAGTGGGTGCCGAGCGTGATGCCGGAGATGATGCCGAGGAAAATGAGGATGCGACCGAGCGACATGGAACGCTGACTACGATCGCATAAGGATGACGCCGGAGGGCGTCAAGTCGCCGCTTGGCCGGGCGTCGACGGATCGGGCGAGTCGTAGCGCTTCTTGCTGTCTTCGAGGTGGTCGAGCAGCCGCTGACGGACTTCGGGGTGCGTCAGCGCGACGATGCGTGCCGCCAAGAACGCCGCGTTCTTCGCCCCATCGATGCCAACCGTGGCGACTGGGACGCCGGGCGGCATCTGGACAGTGGCGAGGAGGGCATCGACGCCCTGGAGGGCGCCCGACGCGATGGGCACACCGATGACGGGGCGCGTCGTGTGCGCGGCGACGACGCCCGCAAGGTGGGCCGCCATCCCAGCGCAGGCAATGAACACCTCCACCCCCAGCTTCTCGGCTGCAGCGATGTACTCCGCTGTTTCATGGGGAGTGCGATGGGCCGACAGGACCCGCACGTCGCTAGGAATGCCTAGGCCATCGAGCACGTCGCGGCCCTTGAGGACCACGGGAAGGTCGCTCGGGCTGCCGGTCAGGATGGCCACGAGGGGGGTATCGTTTTTGCTCAGTTTGCTGCTCGTCACATTGCCTCCCGAGAGCAACCGCTTCTAGCGCAAAGCAGCCCGAGCGTCACCCACCGGCCTGGGGTTCGAGAAATTCTCCAGCCCCCCTTTACCGTGGCCCGGAGCCAGCCTATACATCCGCCCACGTATGACGAGAGAGAAGGGCAATCTCAGTCGCAGCGTCGTATCCGCCACCTTGCTGGCCGTCGCGCTGCTCCACGTTTACCCCCAGCATGCGGCTGCCGAAGAGCCTCCCGCTGAAGCACCTCCGGTGGCCGAAGCGGCTCCCGTGGAAGAGGCGCCTGCGGAAGCGACGGGCGCGGAGACGGTCGCTAACCTCGTTACGGCACCCGGTGGCGTTCCAGCGGAGCCGACGGGCGCAGACGCAGCTGTTGATGCCGTGAAGGCGAGCATGGCCCGGGTTCAGGAGCAGGAAGCGGCCGGCATCGGCGAGGCCTATACCATCGAGTTTGGCGACACCTTCGATTGGGTGCGGATGGTTTCAGGCGAATGGCTCAAGGGCGAGATGAAGCGCCTGCGCGACGACAATCTCGAATTCGATAGCGACAAGCTCGACATGCAGAACATCGACTTCGCTGACGTCACCCACGTCCACTCGCCCGTGGTCAACACGTACGTCTTCGACGACCGCATCTCCGCCACGGGCTTGGCGGTCATCACGCCCGACAAAGTCATCGTCGAGACCGACGAGGGCACCAAGACGTTTCCTCGCAGCGAGCTCGAGTCGATTGTCGCGGGCGGGGAGCGCGAGAAGGACTGGTGGTCGATGAAGCTTCGGTTCGGCCTGACGCTCAACAAGGGCAACACGGACCAGCTCACCTACGACATCAACTTCAACGTGCGTCGCGAAGACCGGATGACCCTGTTGGACCTCGGCTACAATACGAGCTTCGGCCGTTCGGACGGAACCCAAAACGTGAACCGTCACCTCGGCGACCTCGATTTCAAGGTGTTTCTTTCGAGCCGATGGTTCGTCGTGCCTCTCTTCGGTCAGCTATTCAACGACCGTTTCCAGAACATCGAGCTTCGAGCCACGCCCGCAGCAGGTGCTGGTGTTACCATCATCGATGTCCCCAACGTCAAGTGGGATTTCCAGACGGGCGGCGGCTATCAGTACTTGAGCTACTTGGACGCCTCCGCGGTCACCACCGGCAACCCACAGCACGATTTTTTCATTCCGCTCTACACCTATGCGGACTTCGACATCACCGGCGACATCGACCTCACCCTCAGCTGGCTCACCAACCTGGTGGTCACGACGATCGGCAACACCAACCACACGGCCAAGGCCGACCTGGCGATCGAGCTGACGAGCGTCATCGACCTGGACATCGCGTTCCTCTATCTGCGAACGGAGGAACCGGCGCAGCTACCGCCCGCCACACCCCCCGATCCAGATCCGGATCCGATCAAGAAGAACGATTACCAGCTCGTGGTCGGCATCAGCCTCGAGCTCGGCTAGCCCTCTTCGGCGCTGGGCTCTTCTTCCTTCTGTTCCTTGTGCTGCTCGATTTCGGCTTCGAGCTGAGCACGCTTCGCCTCGAGCTCGCTTAGGCGGGCCTTGAAGGTCGCTTCGTCGACCTTGCCATCGTGGTCTTTGTCGAGCTCTTCGATTTCGGCGAGGACGCCCTTGAGTTTTTCCTCGGCTTTGACCTCGTGCTCGGCGATATCGGCCTTGTCGAACATACGCTCCTCGGGGCGGGGTTCGTCCGCGAGGCTCGGCTCTGGCTTCGGCCTCTCACTGCCCTTGGGAATGAAGATCTGCTCCTTGAGCTGCCGTTGGTTCATGAACGTGGGCGAGACGATTTCGATGCCGCCTCGGTGCAGCGAATCCAACATGCACTCCCGAAGCTTGGATTCTGCGCTGATCAGGTACTTCACTTCTTCAAGAAAGCCTGCCGCTTGGTAGGTGATCGAAAAGTCACCCAGCTCCAGCACGAAGACGAAGGGGTCGGTCAGGCCGGCGTTCTCGGCGGCCTCTACCAGGCAGTTCTCGATCCTTTCGCGTGGCACGTCGTAGCCGAGCGACACCGTCGCGGCGATGAAGGTACCCGAAGAACGCACCACCGTGACGGGGTTATTGACGAGGTACAGGTTCGGCAGCGTTGTGAGGTTGCGTCGCTCGGTTTGAATCTCCGTGCGCAGTAACCCGAGGACCGAAACCCGGCCTCGGTGTCCATCGACGACGATGAAGTCCCCGGGCCGGAAGTTTCGAATCGACCGCAGCATCAGCCCCGCCATGGCGTTGCCAATCAACGTGGCGGAAGACAACGCAATCGCCGCAGTGACGAGAATGCCGAGCAGGCTCAGCAATTGCCCACGCACGGCTTCGCCGATCGGCAGCTGGAGGATCGCCATGACCAGGAGCACCCCCGACAACGCTGCAATGAGCAGTTGCTGGGTGATCCGGCTCCCCGATGTCGGAGTCTTACGCTTCATGAGGAGCCAACGGAAGGTCGAGATGACCACGATCCCACCAAGCACCGTGATCAGTGCCGGGAGCCACTCGAGCAGAACCGCCGGGATTGACTTGAGGTAGTCCATGAAGTCGGGAGTCTGTCAGAAATAGCTCCGCTCCGTAAAGGGCCCCCGATCCAGCACCGATACTGAAGCTGACACTGACGCTGGCACTGCCACTGACGCTGCCACGCCCTTTGGGGGACCGCGCGGAGGCGCCTACCGGTCTCTCTCCGACAGATGCATACTCGGGCCGAATGATCAGCAAACCCGGGCGCGTCCTCGTCACCGGAGCAACAGGACTGGCCGGCTCTCACACGGTGCGTGCCCTACTGGACGCCGGCCATGAGGTCAGGGCGTTCGTACGAAACCCCGACAAAGCGCGCCGGGTCTTCGAAGGGCAGGAAGGTCCGCTCGACACCGTCCAAGGTGACATTAGTGACGTTGCCTCGGTTCGCGCCGCCCTTCATGGCTGTGACGGCGTCATACACTGCGCCGCGGTCGTGGCCATCGATTTGGGCAACACCCCTGAGGCGCTCATCGAGACCAACGTTGCCGGTGTTCGGAATGTTGTCGGTACGGCGGTGGAGCAGGGGCTAGAGCGGATCGTTCACGTTTCGTCTCTTGCAACCCTCTTCCGCGGGGACGGGACTGAGATTTCTGAAACCTCAGAGCCTCAGCAATCCAAGCACGCGTACGGCCAGTCCAAGACGATGGCCGAAACTTACGTTCGAGAGCTGCAAGCGAAAGGGCATCCGGTCAAGATCGTCTACCCCGGTGCGATCATCGCGCCGAACGATCCCGGCCTCACCGAGTCGATGAATGCGGTTCGCGTCTTCATTCAGGACTTCGTTCCACTAACCTCCGGTGGGATCCAATTCATCGATGCCCGGGATCTCGCCCTCGCTCACGTCCGCATGCTCGAGGCGCTGCCCGGGCCGGCCCGCTATCTCGCCGCGGGCACGTTCCTTCGCTGGGCGGAAGTTGCGAGCTTGCTCGAAGCGACGACGGGCAAGCCCCCGCGAACGATCCCATTCCCAGCACCCCTACTGCGGGCCATAGGCTGGTCTCTCGATCAACTTCGCCGCGTCATGCGCATCGAGCTTCCACTCACCGCCGAGGCGGCCGCCTACATCACGAAATGGCACCCGGTCCCCAACTCCCAGGCCTTTGATGCCATGGGCGTGAACTTCCGCGACATCTCCGAATCCCTCCAGGACACAGTCGACTGGCTCCGCGAAACCGGACGCATCTAGATCCCGCCCAGCTCTCGATCTTGAGAAAGCCTCTCTACTGGCTCCAGCGATAGGACTCGAACCTATGACCAAGCGATTAACAGTCGCCCGCTCTACCAACTGAGCTACGCTGGAATGGCTGCGAGGGATAGCGTGCCTTCGGCGGGTGTCAAGCACGGGATTTCGCTATGAATTCCGCCTCAGAGAATCCCACATTCCGTCTCACGTTCGCCAGCGCCAGCGCCAGATGACGGGGAGGGATTGACCCTTCAGAAAAGGGGTCTGACCCCTTTTCTGGTTTGGGGCTGCGAAAGTTCGGGGGGGCGTGCGAAGACCCTGCCTGCGTGACGCTCGCGGGCATGCCAGCTTTTCTTCCAATGAACCAGGACACGTTCTTTCGGAAGCTGGGCGACGATCGGTTTGAGGCAACGCAGTGGACGCGGGGGCCGTGGAGTCCGGTGGATGAGCATGCGGGGCCGCCGTCGGCGTTGCTTGCTGGCCGGCTGGAGGAGATGGCGGGTGATTCGTTTCGCGTTGCCCGCGTGGCGATCGAGGTGACGCGGCCGGTCCCCATCGGGACGCTCCGCCTCGAGCGTTCGTTATTGTCGAGCTCGACCTCGAGACCGAGCGCCCGCCGATGGACGAGCCAT
>JBGUEF010000088.1:0-10447 GCA_041821485.1 Deltaproteobacteria bacterium | reverse complement strand
GCCTACCTACGATTACAGCTGTGACAACTGTGGCCACGAGTTTGAGCGCCAGCAACGCATCACCGAAAAGCCACTCAAGAAGTGCCCGAAGTGCGGCAAGGACAAGGCCCGGCGGATGATCGGCGGCGGTGGTTTCATTCTCAAGGGCGGCGGCTGGGAGTCCGACCTTTACTCTGGGCCCTCGAACCGCGCGGGGACTGCGGCCAAGAGCAGTGAGTCCACCTCATCGTCCTCGTCATCATCGACCAGCAGCGCCCCCAAATCCGACTCGAGCACCAAATCTAGCTCGCCCAGCAAGTCCGACGACTAAGCCGGCTCGAGGTATGACGCGATGATCTTCCGAGTCCCCCAGCCGGGGAAGTGCACGGAAACACGCGGCGGAGAACCCTGCATCACCTCCCGCACTTCGCCTACCCCGAATTTCGGGTGTCGGACCTGCACACCGCGCCGCAGCCCCTCGAGGTCGGAGAGATCCGAACCCTCGCTATAGTCGATGTAGCTGTCGCTCCGCTCGTGGCGGGGCTGCTCGGGGGCTGAAGCCCGTGAAGGAGAGCTCGACCTCGCCCCGATCCATTCGATGTCCTCTGCGGGTAGCTCCGTCAGGAAACGCGACGGAATGCCGACGCGTTGCTGACCGAAGATCCTCCGGATCGCCGCGAAGCTGAGGACCAGCCGCTGCTCCGCGCGCGTGAACGCCACATACGCGAGACGCCGCTCCTCTTCGAGCTCCTCGGGATCTTCCCAGGGGTCGATGCCCTTGAACGGGAACACCTGCTCTTCGAGGCCGGTCACCATCACCACGGGGAACTCGAGGCCCTTGGCGGCATGCACGGTCATCAAGGTGACCCGGTCACCGTCGGCAGCCTCGTCGGCTGAAGTGTGCAGCGTCACATTCTCGAGAAACTCCGCAAGGGTGGCTTCGGAACGCTCGCGCTGGAACTCGTCCATGGACGCAACGAGCTCCTGAAGGTTCTGGAAGCGGGCGTCCGCTTCGGGGGTGTCGTCGTGCTGGAGCATTTCTGCATACCCGCTTTGATTGACGAGCTCTGCGCCGATCTCCCCGAGTGGTGCCCCGGAGGCCCCGACATCGCGCAAATCTGACATGAGACGACGGAAGATTCCGAGCCGCTTGCGCGCCGCACTTCCAAACTGGTTCAGCGTTTCGTCCTCGTCGAGAAGGTCTGACAGGCTCCGGCCCTGCTCCGCAGCGAGGTCGAGAAGGCGCGTGATCGTCGTCTTGCCGATCCCTCTCGACGGCGTGTTGATGATCCGAAGCAGGCTCATGTCGTCTGCCGGGTTGATCATGACGCGCAGATAGGCGAGCAGATCTTTCACCTCCGCGCGATCGTAGAAGCGCATACCGCCAACGATGCGGTAACCGATGTTGGCGCTCCGGAGCGACTCTTCGATGACGCGTGACTGTGCGTGCGTTCGATAGAAGACTGCGACGTCCGAGAGACTGTGTCCCTGAGCGAGGAGCTCGCGAACGCCCCGTAGCACGAGGCGCGCCTCGTCCCGCTCGTCCATGGTGCGGACGACCAGGATCGCGTCACCCTCCTGGTTGTCCGTCCATAGCTCCTTCGGCTCACGGTCGGTGTTGCGCGCAATGACCGCGTTGGCAGCGCGGAGGATCCTCTGCGTCGAACGGTAGTTCTGCTCGAGCTTGACCAGGGTGGCGTCGGGGAACGAGCCGCGGAAATCGAGAATGTTGCGGCGATCCGCGCCCCGCCATCGATAGATGCTCTGATCGTCGTCTCCAACGACGCACAGGTTCCGGTGCCCCTCCGATAGGAGCTGCACGAGGCGGAATTGCGCGTGGTTGGTGTCCTGGAACTCGTCGACGAGCACGTGCGAGAATCGACCAACTACGGCATCGCGAAAGGAATCGTCCGATTCGAGTGCGCGCACGGTGCGGTAGATCAGGTCGCCGAAGTCGAGGGCATTGGCCTGATGAAGCCGTTCTTCGTATGTCGAGTACACGCGGCGCACGACCTCGGACCAGGTGTCGGGCGTCTCGATGTCGTCGGGCCCCTGGACTTCTTGCTTGGCACGGTTGATCCGGCCCGCCATGGCCTTGGGCTGATATCGTTTCTCGTCGAGGCCCAGGTCGCGAAGCACGCGCTTCACGAGCGCCAGCTGGTCCTGATCGTCGTAGATCGTGAAGTCCTTGGTGAGCCCCAAGCTCTCTCCGTGACGCCTCAGCAGCCGGGCGCAGGTCGCGTGAAACGTGCCCACCTGAACGGCGGTGCCCTGCTCGCCGAGCAGCCTCAGCAAACGCTCTCGCATCTCGCCAGCCGCCTTGTTGGTGAAGGTGACCGCGAGGATCCTCCAGGGCGCCACGTCGTGGGTGGCGATGAGGTGCGCGATGCGAAACGTGATCACGCGGGTCTTGCCGCTTCCGGCGCCCGCAAAGACCACGAGCGGCCCCCCCTCGTGAACGACTGCCTCGCGCTGAGGAGAATTCAGAGAGCCCAGGTCCAGCACCGGCTGAACGTAGCTGTCTGCCCGCCGAAAACCAGGCAAATACCGCGATCGCTCGAACCGTCCGGCGCCGATTGCTGGCCTTCGCGACGATTTGCGCGTAGACCATCACGCGTCGGTCGCGACGGCGACTAACCCCTTGAAAACGTCGAGGATCTTGGGTGAATCAACCGCTGTCCAATGCGTCCAAATCTGAGGAGGCCTCAGAGGGCTCCTCCAAGAAGGACGACCATGACTTGGTACAACGCGTACAGGCAGGAGATTCAGCGGCTTTTCGGGCGCTCTTCGACAAGTATCACCGTCGCGCGTTTGCCGTGGCCATGGGTGTCGTCAAAAACGAAGATGACGCGCTCGATGCCGTTCAAAATGCGTTCGTCAAGGTTCACAAGAACATACACAAGTTCCAAGGGAGCTCGAGTTTCTATACTTGGCTCTATCGTATCGTCATGAATGTCTCCATCGACCACGTTCGGCGCACCAGCAGGCGGAAGAGCTTGGACTTCGACGAGCGCGTACTTCACGAGGAGAGCGAGGTCGCGGGAGACGGCGCGTTGATGCCACACGTCACGGATGCCAACCCGGGTAAGGCCGCCCTTCGCAGCGAGCTCGGGAGGGCCATCCAAGCCGCGCTCGGCGAGCTGCCGGAGCACCACCGCGCGGTGATCGTGCTCCGGGAGATCGAGGGCATGAGCTACGAAGAGATGGCCGAAGCCCTGGAAGTCCCCAAAGGGACCGTGATGAGCCGCTTGTTTCATGCGAGAAAGAAGATGCAGGCCGCGCTTGCCCCATATCTTTCGGGAGAGGTAGTTTCCGAGGACTAGTCATGGAGAGCGGTAAGACAGAAGACGAGAAGCTTCAGATGTTCTTCGACGGAGAGCTTGCTCCGGAGGAGGAGGCCGCCGTTCGCCGTAGCCTCGCGGGCTCGGCTGAAGGCGCGGCGCAGTTGCGGGACTGGGAGCAGTTACGCAACGCGATGAAGAGCGTTTCCGCCGACTGGGCCGGTGAGCTCGACTCCGACGCGCTGTTCGCGCGGATCGAGTCCGAGATCAGCGCCCCCGTGGTCCCGATCCGGCAACCAAAGCAGCAGCAGCCGGCCCTGCGTGTCGTCCCGGGCGGCCGCGAACGACGTGTCTGGGGCGGGGTGGCGACGGGGTTCGCGGCAGCTGCCGCGATCTTCTTGGCGGTGATGGCCTGGCCGGAGTCTCAGCTCGACCCGGCGCCAATCACGCGAGGCTCCGAGGTGCTCGAAGCCGATTTCGGCTCCAACACAGGGACGATTTTCGAGGTCGAGGGAGCCGCCGGCGAATCTTTGGCCGTGGTTTGGATCGATGACGAAGAGGTAGGGCATCCATGAGTCTCTTTCGACACTTGCTGGTGATCGGCATCTTGCTGGGCGCTTACGTGACTTCTAGCGCGTCCGCGCAGGGCAGCTCCTTGGCCCGATCGGATCGCGCCTCGACGACCGGCAGCGTCCCGGCCGAGGTGCTCGTCGTCCTGGCCAAAGAGGAGCCGGGCAAGATCGACCCGCAGCTCGAGAAGCTGACCGCCCTCCGCAGGCCCCCGTTCAATTCGTTTCGCTCGATGAAGATCTTGTCCCGGCCAAAGCTCAAGCTGACCCCAGGCAAGGACGCATTGGTTTCGTTGCCCAATGGCCGCAGGATGAAGCTGACTCTCCTCCGGGTGATGCCCGATGGACGCTACAAAGTGAAGGCGGCGATCAACCGGCCCGACAAGTCCGACTATCTGCCGCTTCTGCAAGTGGTCGCGTCCGCCGGCGATCCATTCTTCGTCGCCGGGCAGACGTACCAGGGCGGGACGCTCGTCGTTGGCGTCATCGTCGACCCTAAGAAGACCGCACGATAGGTGCGCGGGGACGACCCAGATGTGATCGAGATCGTGGGCCCTCCATCGCTCGCGCGGCCGGCCGAAGTGGTCATCGAGGCGCTCTCGCCGGTCGTCACCCCCGAACGCTTAGAAAGGATCGAAGAGGTCGTGCGGAGCCGAACCGATGGCCTGGTGTTGGTGCTGGACAGCATCGCCGACCCGCACAACTCGAGCGCGGTGTTGCGGAGCGCCGACGCGTTTGGTGTCCAAACGGTGCACGTGATCGTCGGGGAGCATGGTTTTCGCGCGTCCCGAGGGGTGTCTAAAGGCACGCACCGATGGTTGGATATCGTGCGCTACGAAAGCGCCAAAGCGTGTGCGCGACACCTGAAGAAGGACGGCTACGCGATCTACGTCGCCGCCATGGGCGCTCAAACACAGCCTGAAGACCTGCATGACATTCCTCGCCTGGCGGTGGTGTTCGGAAACGAGCACCGCGGCGTCTCCCCGGAGATGCGCAGCATGGCCGATGGGACGTTCGCGATTCCGATGCGCGGCTTCGTCGAGAGCCTCAACATCTCGGTCGCCGCCGCCATCACGATGCAGACACTCGCTCGCGACGGAAGGCCGCGTCTTCCGGTGGAACGGCATCAGGAGCTGAAGGCCAGATTCCTAATGAATTCGGTGAAGAAGGCTGACCAAGTGATCGAGAAATTCCTCGGGAATGATTAGATAGGCCCAACTGTCGTGAATTAGGGGGAAGGCGCGAAGCAGGGGATGCTATAGGCGCCGGCGGACGAGATGGCAGGCAAGCAAACGCAGAAGACAAAGCGCAAGGCAACCAAGCGCAAGCCGACCAAGCGCAAGCCGGCCAAGCGCAAGAAGCGGAAGCCGAGCGGCGGCTCGGTGCTGCCGAAATTGATCGGTGCGGCGCTGGTGGTAGGCGCGCTGCTCGTGCTGGGCGCGTACGCGTACTTCAGCCGCGACCTTCCATCCGTCAGCGCCTTGCGGGACTACAAGCCCCCGCAGACCACGCGGGTCTTTGACCGTCATAAGAAGGTCATCGGCGAGATATTCGCCGAGCGTAGGACCGTCATTCCAATGTCGAAGGTCCCCCGGCACATGGTTCTCTCCGTCCTCGCTGCCGAGGATGCGGACTTCTACGAGCACGAGGGCCTCGACTACAACGGTATCCTGCGCGCGGTCGGCCGAGACATCGTCGCCGGTAGAGCCGCGCAGGGCGGCAGCACCATCACCCAGCAGGTGGTCAAGCTGATGCTCCTGACCCCCGAACGCACCTTGGCACGAAAGGTGCGGGAGCTCATCTTGGCGCGGCGCCTGGAGAACGAGCTCTCCAAGGACGAGATCCTGCACCTCTATCTCAACCATGTGAACTTTGGCCGTGGGCGCTACGGCGTCCAGGAAGCGGCGAGGTACTATTTCGCCAAGAACGCGAGCGAGCTCACCCTTGCGGAATCCGCGATGCTGGCCGGAATTCCGCAGGCGCCGTCGCGACTTTCGCTGCGGCGCAATCCGGAAGCCGCCAAGCGGCGCCAGGAGTATGTGCTGTCGCAGCTGGAGGCGAAGCGAGAAGTCTACTGGCCTGACCTGAGCGAGGAGGCGATCGCCGCCGCACGCAAAGAAAACGTCGAGCCCGCCCCAATGCCAGAGGGGTCTGGAAACGCACCCGAGGTGTTGTCCATCGCGCGCCAGGCGCTGCGCGCCGCTGCCGGTGACGAGGCGCTGGGCGAAGGCGGCTATGAGGTGCACACCACGATCGATCTGGCCTTGCAAAGGCAGGCGCGGAAGGCGCTACAGCGTGGGCTGCTCGCAGTCGACGACAGGCAGGGGTACCAAGGGCCGTTCCGCCGCTCCAAGCGGAGGGGCGGGCCGAAGCCCAGCGAGCCCAGCGACGCGCTCAGAATGGGCCGAACGTATATTGCGCGGGTCACCGGATCAGACGACGAGAACGAAAGCATCCGGCTCAAGGTCGCGGGTCATCCCGCCGTGCTTCCGATGCGCGACGCCAGCCGGTACAACCCGGACGGACGGCCAGCCTCGGCTTTCGCCAAGAAGGGCGATCTCGTCCCGGTGTCGATCACGCAGCTGGGCGGAGAAGAGGACCCGGCCGTCGCACGAATGGAGCGCGGCCCCGAGGGCGCGGTCGTCGTCATCGAGCCCCGCTCACGACAGGTGTTGGCGTTGGTCGGTAGCTTCGCCGCCGAAAGTGGGTTCAACCGAGCCACGCAGGCGATTCGCCAGCCCGGCAGCACCTTCAAGCCCATCGTCTACGCGCGTGCGATTCAGTCGCGCCGGTTCACGGCGGCATCGCTGGTTGTGGACGCACCAGCGGTCTACGAGGAGTGGAAGCCGCGCAACTACGAACAATGGAACTACCAGGGCGCCGTTCGGCTCCGCCAAGCGCTTGCGCGCTCGATCAACATGGTCGCCATTCGTGTGGTGGAGGACATCGGAGTGCACGATGTTGCCGAGTTTGCCCGACAGGACGGGATCACCACCAAGCTGGAAGAGGACATGGCGCTTGCGCTGGGGGCGAGCGGGGTGAGACCGATCGAGCTCGCCAACGCTTATGCGACGTTCGCAGCGGGCGGCCGCTGGGCTCCGACGCGGATCGTGACCAAACTCGTCGCTCCCGACGGAAGCCGGATACAACTCGACCCTGGCGAGCCCGCTCGCGACGTGATGACGCCGAGTGAAGCATACGTGATGACCAGCATGCTCCGGAGTGTGGTCACCGAGGGCACGGGGTCGCCCGCGCAGCGCCTCGAACGTGCGGTGGTCGGGAAGACGGGCACCAGCAACGAGGCGCGGGACGCCTGGTTCGTCGGTTACTCGCCCTCGGTCGTGGCCGGGGTTTGGGTCGGCTTCGACGACTCGCGATCGCTCGGCAAGCGCGAGACCGGCACGAGGACTGCGCTTCCGATCTGGATCGACGTCATGGATGCCGCGGACAAGACGCCGAAGGAAACCGATTTCGCAATGCCGAGCGGCGTGACGAGGGCCCTCATCGATCCGGCATCCGGCCTGCTGGCCTACGACGGACAGGAGGACGCCTTCGAAGAGGTCTTCCTCACGGGGACGGCCCCGGTCGAGGTCGCGAGGCCACCCGATGTCGCCGACCCGAATCTGTTCTTGATGGAACAGTACGAGGAGGAAGGCGAAAATGGCTCGACCGAGGCCCCGCGGCCGTCACGCGAAGAGCGAGTCCTCGGCGGCGTAGCCGCACCATGAACCGCTTCTCCACCCGCGTCGTCGTCCTCTTTGCGCTGGTTGCGACCTTCCCGGTCGCGCTGACGGGTATCGTCTGGCTGGCGGTGTCGCAGTGGGGAGCTGGCACTGGAACCGGCGAAGCGGAGATGGCCCGAACGCAGCTCGATGAGCTCGATGCGCAACGCAAGGCCGCGGTGAGCCGCCTTTGCCGGGACGACCTGGCCGTAGACACACTACTCCGGGACCGCAGTAAGGAGACGCCCTCCGAGCTCGATTACGACCGCCTCTTTCGTGGATCGATGGAAGCGGCGGGGCTTCAGGCGTTGTGGGTACTCGACTCGCTGAGCGGAGATGTCATCGCCACAGGTCATCGCCATCGGTTGCTCGGAGGTGATGGCGCGGAGATGACCCGCCAGGCGAGGAGCGCCGGGGACCGCGCCTACGTGGTGGCGCTGGGCGACCAAGAGCAGCAGAGGTTCTTGGTCAGGTCGTGTTCGATCACGCGGGGAGGCGCACACGTGACCCTGATTGCCGGACACCGCTTCTCTGACCTTCGAAGCCTCGACCCCCGGCAGCTCGTGATCACAGACGAGGCCGGTAAGCGAGACGAAGTGGTGGCGGAGCTGACGGATGCAGAGGGTGTTGCTCAGAGCGTGCTGGTTTGGCGCCCAAAGCTCGACCGGCGCGGCCCGCCGCTTCTCCTGTGGATCGCCTGCGTCGCCGTGCTTGCACTGGGGCTCGCGCTGATCTTTGGCGGTTACCTCAATCGCTGGCTTCAATCCTCGGTCGACGAGCTGACCGAAGCTGCCACACGAGTCGGACGTGGCGACTTCGACACGACGCTGCGAGGCGGCCCAGGCGGAGCGTTCCCCGCGACCGCGACGGCGTTCAATCGAATGACGCGGGACCTGAGGGACGCGAGGGAACAGCTCCGCCAGACGGAACGAATCGCCGCATGGCAGGAGATCGCAAAGAGTCTCGCGCACGAGCTCAAGAATCCTTTGTCGCCCATTCGTCTTTCGATCGAGACTTTGCGCAAGGCGCATGAACGCTCGCACGAAGAGTTCGACTCACTGTTCGAGGAGTCGACAAGGACGATTCTGCAGGAGGTCGAGCGCCTGCGGAACATCGTCGACGAGTTCAGCCGCTTCGCGCGGCTCCCTGCGCCCAAGCTCGAGCAGGCCGACCTCCGAGAGGTCGTCGCCCAGGCCGCCTCCCTGCACGCGGAGGGCGAGGCGCCAGTCACCACCACTCTCCCCGGCGCACCGGTTGTGGCGTTCGTGGATGCCGGTCAGATCACGCAGGTGCTGCACAACTTGCTGCAGAACGCGCGCGACGCGGCCACAGAGGCGCATCCCGCCGGCGGGGCCGAGGTTGAGCTGAGCCTTCAGGAGAAGGCAGGGACCGCGTACATTCGCGTGGAGGACAATGGGGCTGGCATCCCAGCTGATCAGGCAGAGGCGATCTTCGAGCCGTACTACACGCGCAAAGAGGGTGGCACGGGGCTTGGGTTGGCGATCACGCAACGGATTGTGACCGAGCACGGCGGCCGCATCGACGTGGATTCGCGGGCTGGGCGGACGGTGTTCACGGTGGTGCTGCGACAGGGGTGACAGCGCCAGTGTCAGTGCCCCGGCCTAGACCGTCGGCAACGACCCGGGCCTTTGCACCTTTCCCTGGGTGAGAATCGGAAGGTACCGCCACGCAAAACAAACAAACCCGAGGAACCACGCCGCCGCCGACACCGCCAGTAATGCGCGGGCGCCTGGCCCGATCGTCGCCGACACGCGGCAAATCGCCGCCGCCGTGATCAACACGTACGCCGCGGTCAGCACCGGGTGGCTTTCGAGTGGTCGGCTCGTGTGACCGAGCGCTGCGCGGCCGGCGATAGCGATGATCATGGTCGTGATTGCGCCGCTCGTTAGCGCGTGGATCCCTGCGGTTCGAGGAAGCAGGCCGAGTTCCGCGAAGGCCAGAAAGAGGAAACCGAGTGGGAGCCAGGAGAAGGCGACGTGCAGCACCCACACGAGTGGCTCGCTGCCCGTGTGAATCCCCTGCCAGCGAGTGAGCCGAATGAACAGCATGACGCTCGTGAGCAATCCGAGGACGGCAATCCATCGGGACGGCGCTCCAAGCAAGTGGAGGACTGCGAATGCCACCATGAGCGAAGTCGTGAATAGGTCGAAGCGATCGAACGTGGGCGGCAGCGTCGCCGGCTCGCGCTTCTGCTCTACGAGTTGACGTTTCAACCAGTTGCGCGTGAACCCAGGAATCACCCGGCCGCCGATCAAATTGATGAGCATGACGACGAGCCAAAGGCCGGCGAAGAGAGCGGTCATGGTCCAGCTCGCGTTCTGCATCATCCCCCAAAAGAAGAGAGCGTCGGTCACCGGCAGCAAGCCCAGAATCACGAGCACCTTGTAGTTGCGCTGACTGCGAGCGGCGATGACCTCTCGGCTCATCAGCACGAAGAGCAGCAGCCCATACCCGAGGTCCGCTGCGATGGCGGGTGGGAGCAAACTCTGAGACGGCAGCACAAATAGGACACGTGCGGTCACCCATAGAGCGCTGAGGATCATCAAGGGAGCGCCGGCAACCGGCGGACGCTTCGTCCAAGTCGCCACGGCGGTCAGGGCGAAACCACCGATGGCTGCCCAGGCAAATCCGTAGATCATCTCGTGTGCGTGCCACCAGCTGGGCGTCCCGAGCGAAGTCGGCATCGGAAGATACCCAAGCCAGGCCGCCGCCCAGACCGGAACCACGGCGAGCGCGTAGAGCGTCGCGAGGAGGAAAAGGGGGCGGAAGGCGTAGGTGAAGAGAACCGTCATTGCCGAGGCAACCATCTACTACCGGACCCCCCAAACCGCCAACCCCCGCTGGCACCGGCACCGGCACTGGCACTGGCACTGAC
>JBGUEF010000087.1:0-10485 GCA_041821485.1 Deltaproteobacteria bacterium | reverse complement strand
GTCGGTCCCCGCCGAAGACGAGCACTTCCGCCCAAAGAGCGTCGAGGAGCTTCGCGCCCAGGAAGCCTCGGTGCTCGATGCCCACCAGTCCATGCGACGGGGTCAGCTCGCACGGCTCCTAGAAAGACACATCAAGCGCCTCTCCAAGAAGCGCGATGCGATCGCCGGCGATCTGGAGCGGGCCGCAACGGCGGAAGCGCTGCACGAACAAGCGAGCCTCATCCTCGCACATATCGCGGAAATTCCAGCCAATGCGGCCTTTCTTGAAACGACGACCTGGGGTGATGACCCTCGGCCGATTCGGATCGAGCTGGATCCGCGCAAGAGCCCGACCGAGCTCGCGCAGGACCTCTTCAAGAAGTCGAAGCGGCTCAAGCGAGGCTTGGACGTGGGGCCTGAGCGCCTCGAAGCGGTGGAGACCGAGATCGCGGAGCTCGAGCGAGCGCGAGACCGGCTCGGTGAAGACTCTCCGAACGAGCTGGCGATGAAGCTCGAAGCGCTAGGCGTCGCGATCGCCGAGCCCAAGGAGGAAGCGCGCAGACGGCGACAGGCAGGGGCGCGTCTCCCGTACCGGGAGTTCGTGACGGTCGACGGGTCGAGCGTGCTTGTCGGCCGTGGCGCCGCCGACAACGACCGCCTGACCCTTCGCGTCGCACGACCACATGACCTGTGGCTGCACGCCCGCGGTGTTACCGGCGCCCATGTCATCGTTCGGCTCACCAAGGGGCAGTCCTGTTCGCCCGAAGTGCTCGTCGATGCGGCAACATTGGCGGCACACTTCAGCGATCTTCGGGGAGAGTCGATCGTCGATGTGCTCTACACGCCGCGACGATTCGTGCACAAACGAAAAGGCAGCCCCGTGGGCTCGGTCACACTCGGAAGCGAAAAAGTGATCGCAGTGCGCATCGAAACTGGAAGACTCGAGCGCCTCCTCAAGAGTGAAAAGAAGGCACCTTAAATTGCCAACGCCCCAGCCAAACAGCCGGGGCGTCAGCGACGAACACCCCCAAATAAGCAAGAGGGATCGTCACGACAAACTGCGCGAAGGCCTGGAAAAACCGGGGCCTTAGGCCAGGGGCCACCAAAGGTGACCCCTCGGTCGATCCGAAGATCGACCGCGTAGAAGGTCTACTTCTTCTTGCGAGCCGCGCGCTTCTTCGCCACACGCTTCTTCACAGACGCGCGCTTCTTCGCCACACGCTTCTTCACAGACGCGCGCTTCTTCGTTGCGCGCTTCTTCGTTGCGCGCTTCTTCGGCGCGGCCTTCTTCTTGGTTGTGCGCTTCTTCGCGGCGCGCTTCTTAGCTGGCCGCTTCTTCGCGGCTTTCTTCGTTCGTTTTTTTGCAGTTGCCATTTCGACCTCCTCCAAGGTGGGTCAGTATTGCAGGTGCACGTACCGTATTGTCACGTCACTTCACGTGTCAAGCGGAAGCGCACATGAATTATACATAACTTTGCTCTATTTGAGCCAAATGTTTTGCAACGTCGGCTTTCAACAGTTTGTAATCGTTGAGAAACGTTTGTTTATCAGACCAGGTTGAAAAGCTGAAGAAAACTCGTACACGCGTGCGGTCACGGGCGATCGGACCGCATTACGGCAGATCGGATGCGTCTGTCGCGAACACCTGGACGCGTTGACCGTCACACACTCTGGGAGTACATTTGGCCCCAGCTGGGGGACTACCCGGCTACACCGAAAGGGCGGGGGCGCGCGAAGTGCGACGCTAGACCGGAAACAAACACGACGCAGCGCCCGTTCAACCTAACGCCTGCCAATCAGGCGTCAGCGGACATTTTTGGCGAGATAAGGAGTCCCGATGCAAGCGGGCGCATACGAATTCAAGGTTGGCGACAAGGCCATCTATCCTAAGCAAGGCGTGACCGAGGTCGTTTCGATCGAGGAGCGCAAAATTGGCACAGCGACGATGGAATTTTACGTGCTGAAGCCACTGGATGCGAAGAACAACGACAGGATCCGAGTGGCGGTCGCGCAGGCCAAGAAGGTGGGCCTCCGGCCCCCGATCTCCGAGAGCGACATCAAGGAAATTTTCTCCTTGCTTGGGGAACAGCCTGTGGTCTTCGACAACCAGACCTGGAACCGCCGATACCGCGGCTTCATGGACAAGATCAAGACCGGCTCCGTTTTCGACGTGGCCGAGGTCATGCGTGACCTCTATCGGCTACAGGTCGACAAGTCTCTGTCCTTCGGCGAGAAGAAAATGCTGGAGACTGCGCGCAATCTTGTCGTGAAGGAGATCGCCGTGGCGCGCTCCGAGAGCGAAGAGAACACGCAGTCCGCGATCGAGCAGATCTTCGAGAAGAACTAAGTCTTCCGTGGCGAAAAACACTCTTCTGATCAACGTCGACATTGGAGAGACGCGGGTCGGACTCATTGCGGACGGTGTGCTCCGCGAGCTCTATGTCGAACGGCGCCATCATCGATCGCCGGTTGGCAACATCTACCTCGGCCGGGTGACACGCGTCCTGCCGGGCATGCAGGCTGCGTTCATCGACATCGGGCTCGATCGCGCCGCCTTCCTTCACGTGGAGGACCTCCAAGCGGAGCCGGGCACGGAAGAAGAAGCAGAAGGCGATGACAAGCGCGGCGCCTCCAAGGGGCGGCGGAACCGCGTCTCCAGAAAGACGCCGATTCGCGATCTGCTCAACGAAGGACAGCAGCTCATGGTGCAGGTCTCGAAGGGACCGATCGGCACCAAGGGCGCCCGAGTAACGAGCCACGTGGCACTGCCGGGGCGCTACGTCGTCTTCATGCCCACCGTCGACCACGTCGGGGTTTCGAAGCGGATTGGCAACGACCGCGAGCGGCGGCGGCTCAAAGAGGCCATCGACTCCGTGAAGCCCCCAGAAGGCGGCGTGGTCGTGCGAACGCTCGCCCAGGGGCTCACCAAGAAGAAGCTCAAGGCGGACATCGGCTACCTCGTGCAACTTTGGGAGCAAACTCAGACCGCACGTGACGCGGTGAAGAAGACGCCGGCCCTGGTACACGAAGAGCCGGACCTCGTCATTCAGTCGGCACGGGACCTCTTCACGGAGGACGTCAGCGAGATCGTCGTGGATGACCGTGACGAGTTCCTGCGGCTCAAGGAGTTCCTGACCCTCTTCCTGCCCGAGCGCGCCAACGACGTGCGACTCTATGAGGGTTACGAGCCCTTGTTCGACGAGTACGGCATCGAGGAGGAGATCACCCGCGCCCTTTCCCGCAAGGTCCAGATGCCGTCAGGCGGGCACCTCGTGATCGACCAAGCGGAAGCATTGACCGCGATCGACGTCAACACCGGGAGATTTACCGGCAAGGGGCGCGACGTCGAGCAGACGATCCTGCAAACCAATCTAGAGGCAGTGCGCGAGATCGCGTACCAGCTCCTGTTCCGAAACATCGGCGGCCTGATCGTGCTCGACTTCATCGATATGGAGCGGCACGCCCATCGGGAAAAAGTCTTCAAGGCGCTCCTCGCTGCACTCAAGAACGACAAGTCGAGGACGACCGCAATTCGAATCAGCGAGTTGGGCCTGGTCGAGATGACTCGGAAGCGAACCCGACAATCGCTCGGACGAACGCTCTACGAGCCGTGCTTTTTTTGCGACGGGACCGGGCTCCTTCAGTCGAAGGAAACGGTGTGCCACGAGATCTTCCGGCAGATGCGGCGCGAGCGGGACTCCCTGCCCGGCTACAAGATCGTCATCAGCGCGCATCCGGCGGTCTGCGACATGCTCGAACGGGAAGAAAAGTCCTCCGTGGCCGAAGCGGCTCGGCGCTTTCAACGGCGTATCGAAATGAAGCCACGAAACGACTATCATCTAGAGCAGTTCGACCTGACGGGAGACTGACGTTTCGATGAGCAACGACGACGGCCAACGCATCGAGAAGCGAGTCACGATTAACAAAGAGTTCGAGTCGTTCGACGCATTCGTTCACGAGTACGTGACAAACGTGTCGCGGTCAGGCGTATTCATCCGCTCGAAGGAGCCTCTGCCGATTGGGACCGAGGTCGACCTCACGTTCACCGTGATCATGGACGACGTCGAGACGATCGAGGGCGCCGGCCAGGTGGTGCGGGTGCAGGACGATCCGCCGGGAATGGGCGTCGCGTTTACCAAGCTGACAAAGTACTCCGAACACTTGCTCGCTAGGTTACTAACCCTCTGAGGCGATAAGCCCGGACCGCGCGCCGGCATTCGCGCTAGCGGGTGATCAGGTAGTCTTTCTCGAGGAGTGCTACGACGACGTCGGCGACGTCGGGATCTGGCTTGCCGCTGTGGTTCATCATATCGACGAGTGTTTCGTGGTTGAGCGCGAGTTGAATCACATCGAGCTCCTCGGGGGACGCATCGCGAAGTGGCTTCTCCAGCGGCGAGCGCACGGAAATCCTCGTTTTCAGCGACGGGAGAGCGTCTCCGAGACGCATCATTTCATCGAGTTGGCGCATGCCCTCCATGAGGAGGCCTTCGATACTGCTCTGAATCTCGGTCGGGAACGTGCGCTCTACCTTTGGGAGCAGGTCGAAGGTGCCCTTGTCCCAGACGAGCACGCGATAGAAAGCCTTCTCGGGCGGCACCGACTCGTCGCCATTGACGACGGCGAACTGTACCAGGCCCTCTTCGAGGTAGATCGAGCCGACGTCGGACTCGGTCGTGATCTGCAAGACGCCGGTCTTCTTGGACGCTGAGAACAGCTGAAGGAGATCCGGCAACGGCACCTCGGCAATGGAGCCGGTCATGGTGCTGACGGCGGACGGCCGGGCGCTCGAGGCCGCGGCGTCCATCTTGGCTTTGGCGTCCTGTACCGAGGCGGACCCATCGGAAGCGACGACTTTGATGATGCTCGTGCCGATCAGGATGCGGTCGCCCTCGGCCAGCTTGGTCCGGGTGATCTTCTCGCCATTGACGAAGCTCCCGTTCGTCGAGCCGAGGTCTTCCAAGAAGATGTCCCCGCCCTCGACGGAAATCTTTGCGTGACGCCGTGAGACCATGTCCTCCACGAGGACCATCTCGAGCTCGCTCGAGCGCCCGATCACAATCTCCCCGTCTTCAGGAAGAGGGAACTCCCCTCCCTGGTACTTTCCAGAGATGAAACGCAGCGCCAGCGGCAACGCTAGACCTTCGATCACCAATTCCCCTCGCTCAGACCCCATTGTAGCGAAACCCCACCTTCAATCAGAGTTAAGGCTAGGAGCTGGCTATGCAAGCGGTCAAGCCTTTGGCCTGCAAAGAGGGGTGAACAGACGGTTATGGGTTGCCGGGGGGCACATGCTAGAAGGTTAGGGATGGCCCGTGCGGCGGCTGCGATCGCTTGTCTGGTGGGGCTTTTGGGGGCGATTCCGGCCGGGGCCCAGACCAAGGACCTCAGCAAACGCTGGCAGACCGTTCAAAGCGAGCATTTTGAGGTCAACTACCCGGAGCCCCTGGCGCTGGTGGCCCGAAGGGTCCTGGCGATCGCCGAACGGGCCACCACGAGGATGGCACCGATCCTCGGGCACCAGCCCAAGAAACGCGTCCAGATCGTCCTGACCGACGAAGTCGACACCGCCAACGGCAGCGCCACACCGCTCCACTACAACACGATTCGGCTCTACGTGAGCGCACCAGCCGACCTCTCGGTGCTCGGTGACTTCGACGACTGGCTCACGGTTCTCGTCACCCACGAGCACGCACACATCCTCCACCTCGACAACATCGGCGGCCTGCCATCGGTGATCAACAAGATCCTCGGCAAGGTGTGGGCCCCCAACATACTTCAACCGCGATGGATCATCGAGGGCATCGCCACCTACCTGGAGTCGCGAGAGACGGCGGGCGGGCGGCTTCGGTCGACGCAGTTCGAGATGTACATGCGCATGGCGGTGCTCGAGGACAACATCCTTCACTTCGATACGCTCAACAACCGGACCGACTACTGGCCGCACGGCGACATCTGGTACTTGTACGGCTCGCGTTTCATCAACTGGCTCGTCCAGCAGTACGGCGAAGAGGTCATCACCGAGATGGCCGAGTGGTATGGTCGCCGCGCCATTCCGTTCAGCGTCAACCGGATGGCCAAACGTGTCACTGAAAAGACCTTCGACGAGCTCTACGCGCTTTGGATCGCCGACATGCAGCGCCAGTACGGCGAGGTGGAAGCCGGAGTGCGCGCGCAAGGCATGACGAACGCCCGCCGCATCACGTTTCACGGCGAAACCGTTCGCGGCTTGCGCTTCGCCGGCGACCATCGACTGCTTTACTACGCACAAGATGGACGAAGCGACCCGCAGATCCGGACGCTCAATCTAGCCAACGGCAACGAGGTCCAGCGCATCGTACGGAGCGCCGGCGAAAGCTATCCGACGGTGCACCCGAACGGCGAGCTCTATTTCGAGTCCTTCGATGCATACAAGACCAATGTTTACAGCTACTACGACCTGTTCAAGTTCGACCGGCGGGGCCAGTGGGACCGCAAGCGGCTGACGCGAGGCCTTCGCGCGCGCTATCCCGACATCTCTTCGGATGGCCGCGCGATCGCGTATGTCCGAAATGACGCGAGCACCCAGAGCCTGTGGATCGCGAGCCTCGACGACATCGAAGGATCGCAAGAGGTGCTCGTTCAGAGCGAGCGCTTCGAGCAGGTGTACACGCCTCGCTTTTCGCCGGACGGCACGAAGGTCGCGTACAGCGCGTGGCGTAAAGGAGGCTACAGGGACATCCAGGTGATCGACCTGGCTACCCGGGAGATTACCCACGTGACCCACGATCGCGCGTTGGACACCGGGCCCGCGTGGTCCCCGGACGGGAACCTGCTCTACTTCTCGAGCGACCGGACAAGTATCGCCAACATCTACGCCTGGGAGCCCGCGACCGGCGAGGTGTCGCAAGTCACCAACGTCGTGTCGGGCGCGTACACCCCGGCGCCCTCCCCCGACGGCACGCGACTCGCGTACATCGGCTACACGAGCCGCGGGTACGACATCTACATGCTCGACCTCGACCCGAACACCGGCCGACCGGCTTCTCCATACGTCGACGACCGGCCACCACCGAGCGACGCCGAGGGGTTGATCCCCGATCTCTCCTCACGTTACGCGGGCGCGCGGACGCTGTACCCGCGGTTTTGGGGCATCGACCTCGAGGAAGACGCGTTCGGGCGTCAACTCGGAATCTTCACGAGGGGTGAGGATGCCGCGCAGTTCCACAGCTTCTTTGCGCGACTTGGGATCAGTCTGACCGAAGGCTACGTCAACGCGGACCTCCGCTACACGCTGCGGCGCATGCCTCCAGACCTGTCGGTTTCGTTCTTCCGACGCGTCACCCCTCGCAACGGGTTCGTCGTCAACGGGCAGCGGCGACCCTATGTCGAGGACGCATACGGCGGCCGCCTGACCGTAGACCAGGTCATACCGCGCTCTTTTCACTCAAACCGCATCAGAGCCAGCTACGGGCTCACCTGGACACGCTCGCTCTCGAGCTTCAACGGCACGATCAACCCCAACTATCCGCCCCCGATCATTCCCGCGACGGGTCTCAACGCCGACCTCGGCTTTTCATGGAGCTACAACGACGCTCGGCGCCACATCTACGACTATACGCCGTCTGAGGGCCGCAGCCTCGGCGCCGCGGTGCTCTTCGCGCACCCGGGGATCGGCAGCCAGTTCAAGAGCATTCGAACATCGTGGTTCATTCGCCGGTTCATCGAGATGCCCTGGGCGCAGCACCACGTCATCGCGGTTCGGTACGGCGGCGGCGTGGGCGAAGACAGCAGGGGCGAGCGGGGGATGTTCGCCTTGGGTGGCTTCCCGGACACCTCGCTGATCGAGCAACTCCTCAACTTCGAACAGCTCGGCGGCGTGGCGCTCAGGGGTTACCCGGCGTTCTCGATCATCGGAGACCGCTTTCACCTACTGCAAACCGAGTACCGCTTCCCGCTGACGCGCGTGCTGCGTGGCCCGAGCACCGTGCCGGTGTTCTTCGACCGCATGTACGGGCTCGTCTTCTTTGACTACGGAGACGCGTACTTCGGTCCGCTCGACTTCAACGCCTTCCGCAAAGGAACGGGCGCCGAGATCCTCATGGACTTCACGCTGGGATACTCTCAGCCGTACTCGCTTCGCCTCGGCTTCGCGTACGGCTTCGATCAAGGCGGCGGGACGCAGTTCTACGTGAACTTTGGGAGGCCTTTCTAAACCTCCAGGATGTCGGCTTCTTTCTTGTTGACGATCTCGTCGGCTCTTTGGGTGCCGACCTTGACCTTCTCTTCGAGCTCCTTGCGAGCGCGGTCCGCGTCGTCTTCGCCGACCTCACCTTCTTTTTGAAGGCTGTCGATCATGTCTTTTGCGTCGTGCCGCGCCTTGCGAATCGCGACCTTGCAGTCCTCACCCGACTTGCGAGCAACCTTGACCAAATCTTTGCGGCGCTCCTCCGTGAGGGGCGGCATCGGGAGCCGAATGATCTCACCGTCGTTGGACGGGTTGAGGCCGAGCTGCGCCTCCATGATCGCCTTCTCGATGGGCTGCATCTGACTCCGATCGAAGGGCTTGAGGACGATCATGCGCGCCTCCGGCACAGAGACCGACGCGAGCTGATTCAGCGGAGTCGGCGTGCCGTAGTAGTCGATCCGGAGGCCGTCGAGAATGCCGGGGTTGGCGCGGCCGGCGCGAATCTTGGCGAGGTCACGCTTGAGCGACTCGTGTGCCTTGTCGATCGACGCGGCCAGCTCTTCCAGTGTTTCAGCAAGCATTGGTTCCCTCGAATCGGGCGGAGATCAACCCTCCGCCGTCACTAGGCTACCGACGTCTTCGCCCATGACAACCCTTTTAATGTTGCCCGGCTCGGTCAGTTTGAATACCCGGATGGGCAAATCGTTGTCGCGACACAGCGCCACGGCCGTGGCGTCCATGACGCCGACCCGCTCCATCAGGAACCGATCGTAGCTGATTCGCCGGACCATCTTGGCATCGTCGTAACGGACCGGGTCCTTGTCGTAGATGCCTTTGACCTTGGTAGCCTTGCAGAGCGCATCCGCGTGGATCTCCATCGCGCGAAGCGCGGCGGCCGTATCGGTCGAGAAATATGGATTCCCGGTGCCGGCCACGAAAATCACCACCCGGCCCTTTTCCAAGTGACGGACCGCCTTGCGCCGAATGTAGGGCTCGCAGACCGCCTTGATCTCGAGGGCACTCATCACGCGCGTGTCGACCCCAGCCTTCTCGAGCCCGTCCTGGAGCGCGATCCCGTTCACGACGGTGGCCAACATGCCCATGTGGTCGGCCGCGGTGCGGTCCATGCCCGTAGCGCTGCCCTTGAGGCCACGGAAGATGTTACCGCCGCCGATGACGATGCCGATCTGACATCCACTTGCGCGGACTTCGGCCAGCTCCTCACTGATCGCTTTCACGGTCTCGGGCTCGATGCTCAGTCCGGTGGGTCCACCGGAAAGCACCTCACCCGAGAGCTTGAGTAGTACCCGTGTGAGCTTGGCCCCGTTCGTCATGACTCAAGAGCCTTTTAGCGCCTCAGTCACCTCTGCCGCCAGATCCGTTTTCTTTTTTTCGATCCCCTCGCCGAGCTCGTAGCGGGAGAAGCGGCGAATGTTGATTTTTTCGCCGAGTTTCGCGGTGAGCGCTTCGAGGAGCTGACGAATCGTCTTGTCGTCGTGCATGATGGACACTTGGTCGAGGAGGCAGGACTCCCTCTTCCACTTGGCGAGCTTGCCCTCGATGATCTTCTCGACGGCAGCTGCCGGCTTTTCCTTGCCGGTGGCCTTGGCCTCCTCGTCGAGCTGGCCTCGGAAGATCGCGGTGCGGGCGAGGATTTCGTTCTCCGGGATGTCGTCTTCGCTCACGAAGAGCGGGCTCTCGGCGGCCACCTGCATGGCGGTCTCCTGTACGAACTGCTGGAAGTCCTCGCCTCGAGCCACGAAATCGGTCTGGCAGTTGACCTCGAGGAGGACGCCCACCCGGCCCGCGCCGTGGATGTACGCATGGACGAGGCCGTCACCAGCGATGGCACCCGCTTTCTTCGCGACCTTGCTGAGACCCTTTTTCTGAATGATCTCGATCGCCTTTTCTTCGTCGCCCGCGGTTTCGCGAAGCGCATCGCGACACGCCATCATGCCGGCACCGGTGCGATCGCGAAGTGATTTGACCATGGATGCGCTAACGTCAGACATCATTCTTTTCCTTCGGGAGCTGCAGGCGCGGAGCCACGCTTGCGAGCAAACTCGACCTGGACACCGTCACCGGAGGCCGCACCGGGCGCCTGAGCGCCTTCGTGCTGGAGGAACTCTCGACGCTGCTGGCTACCCTCGATGCACGCGTCGGCGACGCGCGAGGCGATCAGCTTGATCGAGCGAATCGCGTCGTCGTTGCCGGGAATCACGAAGTCGATGAGGTCGGGGTCACAGTTGGTGTCGGTGAGCGCGACGATCGGGATGTGGAGCTTGCGCGCCTCGTTGACGGCAATGTGCTCGTTGTGCGGGTCGATGACGAAGAGCGCCGAC
>JBGUEF010000086.1:0-10516 GCA_041821485.1 Deltaproteobacteria bacterium | reverse complement strand
CCCCGCGCAGTATCGAGAACGCCCGATAAATCTGCTCCGCCAGAAACAACCTCGCTAGCCGGTGCGGCAGCGTCATCGCTGACAACGAAAGCCTTAGGTCCGCCTTCTTCGAGAGCTCCTGCGGAAGTCCGTAGGCGCCGCCGATCAGGAACACCACGGTTTGGACCGACTCGTTCTCGGCTCGGCCCAGCCATTTCGCGAAGTCTCGACTGCCGATGGCGCGGCCATCGACTTCGAGTGCAACGACGCGTGACCGATCGGGGATGCTGCGCGCCAGGCGTTCGGCTACCTCATCGGCCTTCCCGTCTTTGAGCTCGATCTCTTCGAGCTTGGCGTATCGCTCGATGCGCGCGTAGTAGTCGCCGAGAAGGGACCGCAAATCACGATCCTTCGCTTTGCCAACGGCGATAATTCTTACGCGCACGACGCGAGGGTCTACGGGAAGCGGAAACCCTCGTCGGCCTGCTGGCCTTCGAACTCTACCCGATCCGCATCGAGCCAGAGCGCCTCGAGGTCGTAGTAGCCGCGCGTGTCCTGATGAAAAATGTGCACGACCACATCGCCGAAATCGAGAAGCACCCAGTTACCCTGCGGAAGCCCTTCGACCCCCGAGCACCGCGACCCATGCTTGTGCTTGAGGTCCTCTTCGATACCACGTGCGATGGCCGCAACTTGGCGGTCGCTTCGCCCGCTCATGACGACGACGTAGTCGGTGTAGTCGACCTTGCCGCGCACATCGATGATCTCGATGCTTGCTGCCTTCTTATCGAGCGCTGCCTCGGCGACCTTTAGAGCCAGCTCACGGCCGACAATTTGATGGTCACTCGAAGGGGGACTCGGGTCTGATTTCAGTTGTGCGCCTTCTGCTTGTTTGCTCAACTAGTTTCCTCCTTTACTGCCTGACTTGGCCCTCTCCTTGGCCTACCCATTTGAGAGTACAGAGCTCTGCCAGGCCCATTGGACCATATGCGTGGAGCTTTGTTGTCGAAATTCCGATCTCGGCGCCGAGGCCGAGTGCGAAGCCATCATTGAAACGAGTCGATGCGTTCACCAGAACCAAGCTCGCGTCGACCTCGCGTAGCCAGCGATCGGCATGCGCGGCGTCTTCGGTGACGATCGCCTCGGTGTGATTCGAGCCGTGTTTCGCCACGTGCTCGAGCGCCCCGTCGATGCCGTCCACGACGCCAACATTGAGGATCAAGTCGAGATACTCGGTGTCCCAGTCCGCGTCGGTCGCGCTTTTGACGCCGTTGAGATGAGCAGCCGCGCGATCGTCCGCGTGGATCTCGACGCCCGCGGCTTCCATCTTGGCGCCCAGCTTCGGCAAGAATGTAGGCGCAACATCAGCGTCGACCAGGAGCGTCTCCATGGAGTTGCACACGCCGGGGCGCTGCACTTTGGCATTGAGCGCGATCTGAAGAGCCATCTCCGAGTCGGCGGTACGGTCGACAAAGACGTGACACACACCTTTGTAGTGCTGGATGACAGGAACTCTTGCGTGCTCGGCGACGAACCGAATCAATCCTTCTCCACCTCTCGGGATGACCATGTCCAGAATACCATCAAGACCAATCATCACCAAAGTCGCTTGTCGATCCGTGGTGGGCAAAAGTGTGACGGCCTCGGGCGGCAAGCCTTCTTCCTCGAGCGCCTGAGTGAAGATCTCCGCGATCGCCGTGTTGCTCTGGAACGCCTCTTTGCCGCCTCGAAGCAAGACCGCATTACCGCTCTTGAGGCAGAGGGAGGCGGCGTCCGCTGTCACGTTCGGCCTGGATTCATAAATGATTCCTATGAGCCCCAGGGGCGCGCGCATCCTTCCAACTCGCAGGCCGTTGTCGAGCACGCGCTCCTCGACGACTGTGCCCACCGGGTCGGGGAGCCCTGCGACCTGATCGAGGCCGTCGGCCACTCCGTCGAGACGCTTCCGATCGAGCTCGAGGCGATCGAGCATTGCTGTCGACAGCCCCATGCTCAGTGCGGCTTCCATGTCCTTGGCATTCGCCTCGAGCACGCGATCGCCCGCCTGGCCGCGCAAGGCTTCGGCCGCCCGGCGCAAGACGGCGTTCTTTTGCTCGGTGCTCGCCGTCGCAAGGACGCGCGAGGCTTCTTTCGCTCGCTGGGCCAAGCCCGTGATGAGCGCGGTCAAGTCATCTGTCATGGCCCGTGAACGTAGCACCTTTCGTGGCAGGGGGGAGCCCGGCCTCTCAGACAGCGTTCTTGGTGAGAACGATGTCGTCTCGGTGCACGATCTCGTCGCCCGCGTGGTTGCCAATCCGTTCGGCGATCTGCTGGCTGTGTCCGCCTGCGAGTCGGCTCACCTCGTCCGCGCTGTAGCGTGCGAGACCCCGGGCGAGCTCTTGGCCAGACTCGCTGACGATCGACACGGCATCACCGACCCCGAATGAACCAGCAACCGAAACGACGCCCGCGGGAAGCAGACTCGAATTGCGCTGCTCTAGCGCTCGGCACGCGCCAGCATCGACGACGATGCGGCCCTGCGGCTTGAGGGTGTAGGCAATCCAGTGCTTGCGGCTCGGCAACGGCGATCCGTCCGGCAACAACAAGGTCCCGACGTCACGTCCACGCATGAGCTCGTCTAGAAAGCCCGACGATGCTGCGGGGCCGATGACGACCGGCAGGCCGTGCAGCGTGGCACGATGCGCCGCCTCCACCTTCGACTGCATGCCACCGAGGCCGACATCGCCTTCGGGCGGTTTGATGAACGGCTCAATGTCGGCGACCTCGCGGACCAGCGAGATGCGCGCGTCTTGATCGTCGAGGATGCCGACCACATCGCTCAGGAGCACGAGGAGGTCAGCTCCGACGAGCGTACACACCATTGCGGCGAGTTGGTCGTTGTCGCCGAACCGAAGCTCGTCGATCGACACGGTGTCGTTCTCGTTGATGATCGGAACGACGCCGAGCTTGAGGAGCTCGTCGATCGCCTGTCGCGCGTGCAGATATCGATCGCGGTCTGTCACAGCGTCGTGTGTCAGAAGAACTTGCGCCACGTGGATGCCGAGTGGCTCGAACGCGTCTTCGTAAGCGCGCATGAGCAAGGACTGCCCGGTCGCGGCAGCCGCCTGCAACAGAGAGATCTTCTTCGGGCGCTCGCTGAGACCGAGGCGCTCTCTGCCGAGGGCAACGGCGCCGGAGGAGACGAGGACGACTTTGCGGCCAGCTTTGACCTGGGTGGCAACCTGCTCGGCGACTTGGGCAAACCGGCCCCCTTCCGCGCAAAGGGCGCTGCTGCCTATCTTGACTACCAAGCGCTTGCAATCGCGGAGGGCGGTTCTGGTGGCGGTGTCGTTCATTGGTTCGCCTCTGAATCGCATTCTGGGGAGCGGCCTGCAACTCGGCTGGCGACGGGGGAAGGGACAGTCCCCTTTTGGCGCTGGGCGCAGGGTGTGACGTCGCTTTGCTGCGAGTGCAAAAAGGGGACTGTCCCTCTGACGTCGACGGACACGGTGGGGTGGCACCTTGCGGTGCTGCAAAAAGGGGACAGTCCCCTTTTGGCTGGTAGCATTGGGGGATGCTTACGGGGGACGTGGCTCGCTGGTTTGTTTGGCTGGTGGCTTTTGCGTGGGGGGCTGCCTGGGGGAGCTTCTTCAATGTCGCGATCTATCGGTGGCCGCGCGGGATGTCGGTTGTCACACCGCCGAGTCACTGCCCGGCGTGCGGCGCCCCGATTCGTGTCTGGAACAACGTCCCGATTCTGGGTTGGTTGTTCCTACGTGGAAAGGCGTCCTGTTGCGGCGCCTCCATCTCGCCGCGCTACCCGATGGTCGAGCTCCTCGCCGCTGTGCTTTGCGTTGCAATCGCCGAGAACTGGGTCGTCCAAGCGGAGCCGGGGACGCTGCTTGTGCACGCGACAATCGAAACCCTCCTCTACTTCGTGTTCGCCGGAGGTCTGCTGATCGCCACCTTCGTCGACCTCGAATGGATGGAGATTCCGGACGAGGTCAGCCTCCCTTGCGCAGCGCTTGGTCTCCTGAGCGCGCCGTTTCGAATGGAGCCTGGGGTTTGGTCGGCTGCGGTCGGAGCGGGCGCCGCGTACTTGTTCGTTCAGCTGATCTTCGTCTGGGGCTACGAACGCATTGCCGGCCGGCGGGGCATGGGTGAAGGCGACTCGAAGCTCTTGTTGATGATTGGCGCGTTCCTTGGATGGAAAGGCGCGATCTTCAGCGTCGTCGCCGGCTCAGTGCAAGGGCTCGTGTTCGCCGCCTTCGCGTTGGTGTCTGGACGCAAGCTCACCCCGGACATCGAAGAACGTGTCATCGATGGAGAGGTGATCGAAGCGCCCGAAGAGCGGGAAGCCAGTCGCGTCGGGGTTCTCAAGCTTCCCTTTGGACCGTTTCTCGCGCTCGGGGCGCTCGAGTACCTTCTCGCGGGAGACACGATACTCTCCTGGTACTTCGGCCTGCTTCAGCGGTGAACGACTAGCGTCGGTAACCGCCACCACCACCACCGCCGCCGCCGCCGCCCTGCCGCTCACGCGCAAGGTCGACGCGGATGGTGCGACCGCCAAGCGAGGCGCCGTCCATCTGGTCGCGGGCCGCTGCAGCGGCCTCTTCCGTCGTGAAAGTCACGAACCCGAAGCCGCGGGAGCGGCCAGTTTCGCGATCGCTCACTACCTTCGCATCAGTGACCTCTCCGAAAGGCGCGAAGGCCTCCTCGAGGTCTTCAGTCGTCGTGGCCCAGGCGAGTCCGCCGCAGAACAGTCTCTTACTCATGGTCAACTCTTTCACTGTGCAGCCGACGCGGCGCCCTGCCGCGGCGGTGCTTCAATTCGATCCGGACTTACCGGAAGAGCTGGATTGTACAGACTGGTAGCGATCCCACAAGCTCGGTGTCGACTCCTCGGCCAGGCTAGCCTTGTAGTCCTCGTCCTTCGCGCGGCCCTGAAGCTTCGCGATTTCGCCGATGAGCTTGTCGCGGGAACCAACCTCTTTACTGATTTCAGTGAAGAGTTGCTCCAGATGGAGCAGCTTGCGGTTCGACACGTGCTGGAGGCCTTTTTCCGCATTCAGCCGGTCGAGCCAGAGGTCCTTGCCGGCGACCTTCTTTACGGCAGCAACCAGTTTTTCTTTCGCCTTCTTCGGATCGTCTCCGAAGCGCTCTTTTACGATTGACAGGGGAGAGTTGCTCATCAGGTGCACCATGGCCCCGAAACACCAGGTTTTCTGGGCTGGGGAGCGCCCGGATTAGCACGGGCGACCCTCCGCGCAAGCCGGGGTGCCGGCCTCCCGGCGGCCCGGACGTTGATTAATACCCTTGGGCGAGAATTGATCGCCATGCCCCGGTGGATCCGCCCGGTCGGGCACAGTAGAGTCAGCCCGCTCATGGCGGCCGAATTCGTTCACCTGCACGTTCACAGCGAGTTCTCGATGTTGGACGGGGCCATTCGGATTCCGCAGCTGGTCGAAAGCGTGGGCAAGATGGGAATGCCGGCCGTCGCGCTGACCGACAACGGCAACATGTTTGGCGCCGTGCAACTGGTGCGCGCGTGCCAGCAGACCGACGTGAAGCCGATCCTCGGGTGCGAAGTGAGCTTCACTTCGGGAGACCGACGCGACCCGCAGAATCATGAGCTCCATCATCTCTTGCTGCTCGCCAGCTCGCAGGAGGGCTACCAGAACCTGGTGCGCCTCGTCAGCGCTGGCTGGGTCGACGGGATGGCGGTCTACGATCAGCCGCGCATCGACTTCGAGGTGCTCCAAAAGCACAGCAAGGGGGTCGTCGGCATGAGCGCATGCATGGGCGGCTACGTGGCACAGGAGATTCTCAACAAGGGGCCCGATGTTGGGCGCGAAGCGATCGCAAAGCTGCGCGACTCCTTCGACCCCGGGCACTTCTTCGTCGAGCTTCAGGACCATGGCTTCCCCGAGAACCGGCCGCTCAACCAAGTCTTGGGCCAGCTCGCCAAAGAGCTCGAGCTTCCAATGGTTGGCACGAACGACTGCCACTACCTCGAACGCCAATCCTCGCATGCTCAGCTCGTGCTTCAGTGCATCGGCGCGGGGCGCAGCGTCCGTGAGATGGAAGCGGTGCATCACCATTCTTCGGAGCTCTATCTCAAGACGCCAGAACAGATGCTCAACCTCTTCGCGCACATCCCGGACGCGGCGAAAAACACGCTGCTGATCGCCGAGATGTGCGCCGGACAGGCCACCCCCCTCGCCAAGCCGAAGCTCCCGCGTTTTGCGGTGCCCGGCGGCGCGAGCGAGGAAGACTACCTGCGCGCCCTGTCGGTCGCGGGCCTTGGGCGGCGCATGGTGGAGATGCGGGAGCGGGCGGAGACCTTCGAAGAAAACGCCTACCACAGCCGGCTCGAGCTCGAGCTCAATGTGATTTTGAAGATGGGCTTCGCCGGGTACTTCCTCATCGTTCAGGACTTCATCAACTGGGCGAAGGACAACGGTGTGCCGGTGGGCCCCGGACGCGGTTCGGGCGCCGGCTCGCTGGTTGCGTGGGCGCTTCGCATCACAGACCTGAACCCGATCACACACGGGCTTCTGTTCGAGCGATTCCTGAACCCGGAGCGCGTGTCGATGCCCGACTTCGACATCGACTTCTGCATGGATCAGCGCGACCGCGTCATCCAGTACGTGCGTGACAAGTACGGCCAAGCGAGCGTCGGACAGATCGCCACGTTCCATCAGCTGAAGAGCCGCAGCGTCGTTCGGGACGTTGGGCGCGTCATGGGGATGACGCCGGGCGAAGCAGGTCTAATCGCGACGATGATTCCCGAGCCGGTCGGCGGGAAGAGCGTGCCGATCGGTGATGCCCTCGAGCAGGAGGCTCGGCTCAAGACCGCGTACGAGCAGGACAGCCAGGCACGCGAGCTGCTCGATACGGCGCAGGCCCTCGAGAACCTGACGCGGCACGCGGGTATGCACGCCGCGGGCGTCGTGATCAGCGAGGGACCGATTTGGGACCACGTGCCGGTGTTCTGCCCGGAGCCAAACGTCTACGTCACGCAGTATCACAAGGATGACGTCGAGGCGGCGGGCCTGGTGAAGTTCGACTTCCTCGGACTTCGCACGCTGACGGTGATCGACATCGCGACCAAGCTGATCGACCGCAGGCCGGACCGCCAAGGGACCCCGTTCCGCATCGACCAGATCCCGATGGACGACGACGCCACTTACGCGTTGCTGCAGTCGGGCGAGACGACCAACGTGTTCCAGCTCGAATCGAGCGGCATGCAGAACCTGTTCAAGCAGCTTCGCCCCGACCGGTTTGACGACATCGTGGCCGCCGTCGCGCTGTATCGGCCCGGCCCGATGGGCGCGCAGATGGACAAGGACTTCGTTCATCGCAAGCATGGCCGGCAACAGGTCGAGTATCCGCACCCGTCCCTCGAAGGCATCCTGCGAGAGACTCGGGGGGTCATCGTCTACCAGGAGCAGGTCATGCAGATCGCCCAGGAGATGGCCGGGTACTCACTCGGTGGCGCGGATCTCTTGCGGCGCGCGATGGGCAAGAAGAAGGCCTCCGAGATGGACAAGCAGAAGGCCATCTTCATCGACGGCGCGACCGGGCGCGGCCACACGCAGGAAAAGGCTGAAGAGGTCTTCGACTTGATGGCGTACTTCGCCGGGTACGGCTTCAACAAGAGTCATTCGGCAGCGTACGCGCTGATCACCTACCAGACCGCGCACCTCAAGACGCACTTCCCGGTCGAGTTCACCTGCGCAACCTTGACGGCCGACAAGGAGAAGATCGACAAGGTCGTTCGCACGGTGGCGGAGGCGCGTTCGATGGGGATCACGGTGCTGCCGCCGGACGTCAACGAGTCCGAGATCGAGTTCACCGTCGTCTACGCGCCAGACGATGCCCAAGACATCGCTCGGCTTCGTCACAAGCCGGTATGCTACAACGGCGAGGTCCACGACCCGATGGGGCCCAAGATTCGCTTCGGGCTCGGCGCGATCAAGGGCGTGGGCACGGGGGCCGTCGAGGCCATTCTCGAGGCGCGGCAGGGAGACCCGGAGGGAGAAGGCGACGAGGTGCACGAACGGCCTTTCGTCGACCTCTTTGATTTTTGCGCGCGTGTTGATTTGCGCCGTGTGAACAAGGGTGTGATCGAGGCACTGGTCCAGTGCGGGGCGTTCGACACGGTTCACACCGCCATTCAGGTGCACCGTTCGCAATCGTTCGTGGCGATTGAACAGTCGATCGAGCGAGGCAAGCGCATCCAGGCGGAGCGCTCTAGTGGCCAGGAGAGCCTCTTCGGATTGATGGGAGGCGAAGAGGAGTCGCAGGTTTACGAGCATCCAGGCGGAAGTTTCCCGGTGCTCGACCCGTGGGATTCGCGCGATCAGCTTTCGCGGGAGAAGGGCACACTGGGTTTCTATGTATCCGGACACCCGCTCGACCGCTACCGAGGCGAGCTGCTTCGCTTTTGCGATGCGACCACCGAAAGCTTGGGCCAGCTCAGCAATCATCGGCAGGTTACCGTCGGAGGCACGGTGGAAGGCTACCGCGAGCGCCGCACCAAGATGGGCCACACGATGGCGTTTTTCCACATCGAGGACGCGCTCGGCCGCGTCGAAGTGATTGTGCGACCGAAGCCGCTCGAGAGAGACGGCATCCGCGAAGCGCTCCAGTCGGGTCAACCGATCCTGCTCACCGGCCGCGTCAAGCACGAGCAAGATCGCAACGATGACAGCGCGGCGCCCGAACCCAAGATCCTCCTCGAAGAGGCAACGCTACTGAGCGAGGCCCTCCAGGAGCGCACCACCTCGATCACCGTACGCCTCGCAGTCGAAACGATCGACCGCAGCAAGCTCGACTCCCTCCGCTCGATGCTCGAACAATACCCGGGCCCCTGCCCCGTCACCCTCGAGCTCAACTCCCCCGGCGACTGGCGCGTCAACCTCGCCGAAACCGGCCTCTTCGTTGACCCCACCGATGCCCTCCTCACCGGCCTAGAACGCCTCTTCGGCACCAAAGTCTGCGAGCTCCATTAGTGGAAAAGGGGTCAGACCCCTTTTCAAAAGGGTTAATCGCGCCGCCGGAATCGGAACAGGAGTTGCTGTCGCGTGCCTGGGAGGTCGCGGGGCTCACGCTCGGGGAGCTCGGGGCGCGCGTGGATATCGAGGTGCCGGATGAGTCGGTGCGCGCGAAGGGGATCGCGGGGCAGATTCTCGAGAAGGCGCTCGGCGCCTCGGCGGGTTCGCGCGCTGAGCCGGATTTCGTGAAGCTCGGAATCGAGCTCAAGACGATTCCGCTCGATGCGAGTGGGAAGCCGAAGGAGTCGACGTTCGTCTGCTCGATTTCGCTCGCTGCGATGGCGGACACCGATTGGGAGCGGAGCACCGTTCTCAAGAAGCTGTCGAAGGTGCTGTTCGTACCGGTTGAGGCGGCGTCGGATACACCGCTCCGTGAGCGGAGGGTGGGACGCGCGTACCTATGGGCGCCGACCTCCGAAGAACAGCGCTTGTTGCGGACCGATTGGGAGCGGCTTGCCGAGATGATCGCGGCAGGCGACGTCGAGCGGATCACCGGCCACCTCGGCGAAGTGTTGCAAGTGCGCCCGAAGGCCCCGCACGGAAGGAGCCGCCGTCGCGCGCCTGACGAAGAAGGCGCGGTGCAATGGACGATGCCCCGCGGGTTTTACTTGCGACCGGCATTCACCGGTGCCGTCCTGGCCCGGCTCCGCGCAACGAAGTGACGCGCCCAGTTAACCCTTCGAAAAAGGGGACTGTCCCCTTTTCTGGTTATGGGGATGGGGATGGGGATGGGGGGGTGGCGAAGGGGGATGGTAGGGATGGTTCGCTGGAGCGGGTGCGCGCGACTTCGGTGGGGAGGTCGTAGACTCGGAAGACGTCGTTCCAGAGGGTTCGGCCCGGAGTGATGGCGCCTCTGCCGATGTAGGGCGAGGCCGCGGTGAGGGTTCGCGAGACCAGGGGGCGGATTGGGAACAGGGCAAGCCTCTGGAGCCGGTGGCGTCTGCGGAGCTCGTCCATGTACACCTCTCGCGAGGTGCGTTGGAAGCCGAGAAGCTGTTCGCTCTGCTTTTCGTCCATCCAGCACTCGTAGAACCAGCCCTCTTTGACCGAAGGGTCGGTGGCCGGGCGGAACGCTCTCTCGGGAGGCATCGACAAGCCTATCGCTGCAAACACTTCCCCACGCAGTTGGCGCGCTGTCACCTTCCACGAATCGTCGCCGCCGATCAGAAACAGGTGCCCGTCCGGCTGCTGCACGGCGGCGGACGCTATCGCACGCGCCGCATCCCGTACTTCGACCCCGTGCTCGGGCTGGTCGAGTGACACCATGAAGATGAATGGACGGTAGCTTGGGTGTGCCGGCATGAGCTTGTCGATGCCCATCACCGCGCCGAGGCGCAGCGAGCACTGGCGCAGACCCGAGTACTGCAACCAGCTCTCCCCGGTGAGCTTCTGCAAGCCGTAGTTGTCGTCCGGCCAGCACGGATCCGTCGAGCGCCGGACCGGATCGCCTGGCGCACAAGGCCCAAACGCAGCGTAGCTCGACACAAACACAAAGAACG
>JBGUEF010000085.1:0-10534 GCA_041821485.1 Deltaproteobacteria bacterium | reverse complement strand
GGAATTTCAGAAGGTCTTGCTGCATATTCGGGGTGTTGTTCATTCATCGCGCGACGCAGCTGTCTGAGTCGGCGAGCCAGGATGGATAGTCTAGTCAGTCGCTGCACAAATGCCTCGGTCGTCAGCGGCTCAATCGCTTCTGTGTCGGGGCCAAAACCGACCCAATCCGCTTCGGCTCCAGACGTCATACTCCAATACTCGCAAGATCAGGACTGGGGATCAAATTGACACTGCAGGGCCTGCCCTATTCTAGCCTATGGTGAGGGGCTAGCGCGTGCGGCTTCAACTCAATCCGACGGCGCGCCGTCGCTGGCGGCGGAACTCACGGGGACGTTTCTTGGATATAAAGCTACCGTCGTTGGCTTCTTCGATGATCGAAACCGGGCAGAGCTTTCCGTTGGGTGCGACTCTTCACCCGGGCGGCGTGAACTTCAGCGTCTATTCGAAGCACTGTGACGCGCTCGAGTTGCTTCTGTTCGACGGTCCTGAAGACCCGCGGCCGTCCCGGGTGTTCCGGCTCGACCGATCGCGAAATCACCGAACATTTCACTACTGGCATGCCTTCGTGCCAGGCATCGGACCAGGCCAAGTGTATGCCTATCGGGCTGAGGGACGGTACGCGCCGGAAGACGGCCTCCGCTACGACCACAAAAAAGTGTTGCTCGATCCCTATGGTCGAGGCGTCGCAGTGCCGCGGAGCTACGACCGTGAAGCGGCGCGCCGGCCGGGCGATACGGCGGCGACGGCGATGAGAAGTGTCGTTGCCGACCTTAGCGCGTACGACTGGGAGGGTGACACCTCCCCCGGTCATCCCTTCTCCAAGACGGCCATTTACGAAATGCATGTGCGGGGGTTCACTCGGCATCCGAGCTCAGGGGTCTCCATCGAAAAGCGGGGAACCTATGCCGGTCTCATCGAAAAGATTCCGTACTTGCAGGAGCTCGGTGTGACTGCGGTCGAGCTGTTGCCGGTCTTTCAATTCGACCCGCAGGAGGCGCCTCTCGGCCTCACCAACTACTGGGGCTACAACCCGATTTGCTTTTTCGCGCCGCACTGCGGCTACGCCTCCGGCGACAAGCCGTTGGACGGCCTGGACGAGTTTCGAGACATGGTCAAAGCGCTCCACCGCGCCGACATCGAGGTCATCCTCGACGTGGTCTACAACCACACCGCCGAAGCAGGGCAGGACGGCGCGACCCTTTCGTTCAGGGGCCTCGACAACAGTAGCTACTACATTCTCGAACCAGGAGACCGGTCACGGTACGCGAACTACAGCGGTACGGGGAACACACTCAACGCCAACCATGCGGTCGTGCGTCGCCTCATTCTCGACAGTCTGCGCTATTGGGTGACGGAGATGCACGTGGACGGCTTTCGTTTCGACCTTGCATCGATCCTCTCGCGCGACGTCGAAGGTCGCCCGGTGGTAAACCCACCGGTGCTCTGGGATATCGAAACCGACCCGGTGCTGAGCGGTACCAAGCTCATCGCCGAAGCATGGGATGCCTCGGGCCTCTATCAGGTCGGCAGCTTCTTCGGCGACCACTGGAAGGAATGGAACGGCCAGTTCCGCGACGACGTGCGCGCGTTCTTTCGAGGCGACGAAGGGCACGTCGAAAAGCTCGCAGCCCGGTTTCTCGCGAGCCCCGATATCTACGGGCTCCAGGGACGCGAGGCCGAGCAGAGCATCAACTTCGTGACCTGCCACGACGGATTCACGCTCAACGATGTCGTCTCCTACGACGCAAAGCACAACCGGGCGAACCAGGAAGAGAACCGGGATGGTGCGGGCGACAACCGAAGCTGGAACTGCGGTGTCGAAGGGCCGACCGATGACCCGGCGATCGAGCAACTCCGCAACCAGCAGATCAAGAACTTGTTTACGACGAACCTCCTATCGCTCGGTGTGCCGATGGTGCTGATGGGCGATGAAGTGCGCCGAACCCAGCGAGGCAACAACAACCCGTACTGCCACGACAGCGAGCTCACCTGGTTCGACTGGGGACTTCTCGAGCAGCACGCCGGTCTTCATCGTTTCGTGAGAAAGCTGATCCACCTTCGGCTGAGCGTAGCCCCTGAAGCCCCGGGCATGAGCCTTTCGGACCTGCTTCACGCCGTTCCGGTGCACTGGCACGGCATCAAGCTCAACGAGCCCGATGTCGCGCGCCACTCGCGAAGCCTGGCTTTTTCCGTCGAGGGTTTTCACTACTGGTGGCACTTCATGTTCAACGCGTACACAGATCCGTTGACGTTCGAGCTCCCTGCCCTTCGCCAAGGTGGGGCCAGCCAGTGGCGACGCCTGATCGACACGCACCGGCTCCAGCTCGGCCGTATCGAAGAACGCATCTCCCGCGATCAGGAATATGACCGGCGCCGGCCCATCGCGGAGCGCGCGAATCTGCGCGGCGAGCCGGTCGATGCCGCCGAGCGGATCGCTCGTACAGCCACAGGGCTCGAGATAACCCTTGAGGTCGGTCACCACGACCATGCGGAGGCTGGGGGCGTCCTTCTTGGGCTGGCTCCGGGTGCAGCCCAGGCCTAGAGTCAGGGCCAATACGGCAAGGAAGCATCGCATCCCCCTGGTTCTAGCAACCGATCGCCTCACCGCAAAAAGCCTTGGTAGGGCCGCGGCTTGACGCAGGGGCGGGCGCTGAGTAGCTTCCGGCGTCTTTTGGGTGGGCACGACCCGCCGCTTACGAGGAATCCATGGTCAAGGTTCGACTGTCACGCGCTGGCGCAAAGAAGCGTCCCTACTATCACATCGTCGTCACCGATAAGGAAAAGCCCCGGGATGGGCGCTTTATCGAGCAGATCGGCACCTACGATCCCAGCCGCCCCATCGAGGAGGCCAGGGTCGATTTGCCGCGCCTCGACTACTGGGTCGGTGTGGGTGCGCAGGTCAGCGATCGCGTCCGCGACGTGGTCAAAGAACACAAAAAGGCCGCGGCCGCCGCGGCCCCGGCTTCGTAAGCGAGCATCACAGTGGCCGGAGACAAGCTTCAGGACCTGATCGCGTACATCGCGAGCTCGCTGGTCGACGACCCCGATGCAGTCGAGGTGAACGTCGTCGAAGAGGACCGCGCCGTCGTGTTGGAGCTGACCGTGGCGCCCGACGATCTGGGTAAGGTCATCGGCAAGGAAGGCCGCACAGCCCGTGCCATGCGCACACTGCTGGCGGCGACGTCGGCTCGGCTCCACAAGCGAGCCATCCTCGACATCCTCGAGTAGCCTCGGCCTGTGACCGAAGGCGACGACCCGATTTCGTGGATCGAGCTCGGGGTCATCGCGCGACCGCATGGCGTGACCGGCGAGGTACGCGTGCACGTCTTCAACCCGGAGTCGACGCTGCTGCGAGAGCTCACGGAGATCTTTCTCATCGGCGAGGAGGATGAGGAGCCCGCACTGGTCGAGATCGTGTCCAAACGACAGGGTTCGAAAGCGCTGCTCATGCGCTTGGCGGGCGTGAGCTCGCTCGAAGATGCCGAATCACTGCGTGGCTACGCACTCTGCGTGCCGCGGGAAGTCTTGCCAGATCTCGAGGAGGGCGAGTACTACCACGCCGATCTGATCGGGCTCGAAGCGTTCGAGGGATCCGAGTCGATCGGCCGGGTCGTCGAGGTGATCGACTACCCGAGCGCCGAGTGCTTGAAGATCCAACGCCCCGGTGGTTTCCTCGAAGTCCCCATGCTCCCTCGATGGCTCGACCGGGTGGACATCGACGGCGGCAAGGTACACCTCAAGGACCTCGATGACATTCCTTTGCAGAAGCGCCGCTGATGCGATTTGAGATCGTCACGCTCTTCCCCGAACTCTTCGACGTGCTGCGCACCGGCCTGCTCGGCAAGGCCCAGGATGCCGGCAGCATCGAAGTGCAGGCGATCACGCCGCGCGAGTTCACCACCGACCGACACCGAACGGTCGACGATTCGCCGTACGGCGGCGGCAGCGGAATGGTGCTGATGCCCGGGCCTATCGCGGAAGCCTTGGACCATCTCGACGAGGCGCGCGGGGGAAAGCCGACCCACCGCGTCTTGCTCACGCCGCAGGGGGCCCGGTTCTCGCAGGCGCATGCGCGGCGGTTCTCGGAGCTTGAATCACTAACTCTGGTGTGCGGCCGCTACGAAGGCTTCGACGAGCGCATTCGGGGGCACGTAGACGAGGAAGTGTCGCTAGGCGACTTCGTCTTGCTCGGCGGGGAGGCCGCAGCGTTGGCGGTGATCGAAGCGACCGCACGTTTGCTGCCCGGCGTGCTCGGAAACGAAGAGTCGGCCGCGGACGAATCGCACGCGGACGGGCTGCTGGAGTATCCGCAGTACACACGGCCGGAGGAGTTCCGCGGCGAGAAGGTGCCGGAGGTTCTGCGCTCAGGGAATCATGCGGCCATCGCACGATGGCGGCGCAAGGAGTCACTGAGGCGAACGCTGGAGCGGCGGCCGGATCTGCTGGAGGGCGCGGAGATTTCGCAAGTGGATAGGGAATTGCTCGAGGAGATTCGGGAGGGCAGGTAGTCGCTGACACTGACACCCATGAACCCTGTCAACCTCGCACTACGCTTCTCCCTCGAAGTCGTCGCCCTGGGGGCGCTGGGCTGGTGGGCTTGGGCCCAGACGGAGTCCTGGTGGCGAGCTCCGTTGGCTGTCGGGGTCGTGCTGCTCACCGCAACCCTTTGGGGCACCTTCGCCGTCGCCGATGATCCGAGCCGGGGCGGCAGCGGCCTCGTGCAGGTGCCGGGAATCGCGCGACTCTTATTGGAGCTCCTCGTCTTCGGCAGCGCCGCGTATGCGCTGAACACGCTCGGCAGGCCTACGCTCGCGATCGTCTTCCTCGCCTTCGTGGTAGTTCACTACGCGTGGTCCTACGAAAGGGTAGCCTGGCTGATCAGGCAGTGAGCAGGAGCACCGACGGGAACAGGCTAGGCCCTCAGAGCTGACGCCGCTTCGAGGATGCGTGCCACGTTTGGTAGTGCCTGTGCTTCGCGGCGTCGGTCGAAGGGAATCGTGTCCTCGACGCAGACTCGCGCGAACTGGGCGGTGATGCCCGCCTCCATGACGATGGCGGCGAGCTCCCCGGACAAGCTGAAATGTTTGTAGTCCTCGTCGACGACGAGCAGTCGGCCCGTCCTCTCGACCGCTCGGCAGACCGCATCGGTGTCGAGAGGTGCAATGCTGCGCAAGTCGATGACCCCGGCCTGAACACCACGATCCTCGAGCTGCGCGGCGGCCTCGAGACAGCGATGCACCGATACCCCAACGCTGACCATGGTCAGATCCCCACCATCCCGGAGGACTTTGGCCTCGCCGATCGGGATTGGCTCCCAGGTTCGCGGAACTTCTCCGCGAGCGCCGGCCTCTGGAATATCGTAGTCGAGATTGGTTCGCCCACCATCGGCCAGGCCGTCGATCCAGTAGTCGGCGAGCAGCTTGTGCTCCAGGTAGATGACCGGGCCTTCGTCTTGGATGGCCGACAACATCAGGCCGCCCGCATCGGCAGGGTTCGAAGGAACGACGACCTTCAACCCGGGTATCTGTGCGAGCCACCCCCAAAGGCTCTGCTCGTGTTGTCCTCCGTCGCCATAGCCTCCGCCACAGCTCGCCCGCACCACCATGGGCGCCTTCCAACGGCCTCCGGAGAACCCTTCCAGTTTGGCTGCGTGGTTGACCAGCGCATCGACTCCAACTGCGACGAAATCGATCATCAGGAGCTCGACGACAGGCCGCAGCCCGGCCATGGACGCCGTCACGGCCGCGCCTAGGAACGCCGATTCACTGATTGGCGTTGGCCGGACTCGCATTTCGCCGAACTTCGCAAACAGATTCATGCGAATCGAGTGCACGTCCTCTCCGAAGACGACGATTCGCGGATCCTCGGACATCGCTTTCATCAGCACGTCTTCGATGGCGCCAGCAAAGCTCATCGTTTTCATCCTCGCGCCTCCTTACTCCGCAATGCCGCGGCGACGGCGTCCTGCACTTCCGCGTCCACTTCGCGCTCGAGATCGGCTCGCTGCGCGTCCGAGACCGACAATTGTTGGCGTTGCTGTTCAACTGGGTCGCTAGCGCCCTGCCTGTCGGCCTTCGACGCCCGACCGAGCATGCCCACGATGGAGCCTAGGCTTGCCGCTTTCTCGGACAGCGATGAGCCACCGGTCGTGGCCGCTTTCATGAGCGGAGCGACCCTGCTTTTGAGCTCGCGCACAGGCTTGCGCACAATGCGCAGGAGAGGATCCCCGAGCAAATGTCCGTCGGGGTGCACGCACGTCGCGTGCAGGAACGTCGGACCGCGACCCTCCCGGGCATGGACGAACGCTTCGTGCGCCGCACGCCAGACCTCATTGACATCCGTCCCGTCCACCGAAACTGCATGCGCACCAAGTCCCCGAGCTCGCGTGCGCAGGTCACCCCCGGTGACATCGTTCGACGGTGTCGTGATCGCCATGCCGTTGTCCTTGCAGACGAAGATCACCGGCAAGGACCAGGCCGAGGCGAGATTCATGGACTCCATCAGCATGCCCTGGTTCATTGCCCCTTCGCCGAAGAACGCCACGGCGACCTTGCCGGGCCGAAGGTGCTGGGCTGCAAACGCAAACCCGCATGCCGCCGGGCCCGAGGCGCCGACGATACCGGATGAAGCAGCTAGATGCTCCGGCGAGAACAGGTGCATGTGCCCACCCATTCCGCGACACAGGCCATCCTCGAGCCCCATGAACTCCTTGATTAGTAGTGCGAGATCGACACCCCGCATGACCAGCGGTGCCGTACCGCGATGTTCGAGCGCCAGGGCGTCGCCGTCAGTCACGTGATCGACGACCCCGGCAACGATGCCTTCCTCGCCCTTGCTGAGATGCATCTCAGCCGAGATGTGACCGCCGTTCCAGAGCTCGGTGACCGCCTCTTCGAAGCGCCGGCTCTTGTACATCTGACGGTAGAGCACTTCCGCACTTGGTTGCATGCGTGCCTCCTGTTGGAAGACCGATACTAACCGCACCCGGCGCATGACCAAAGTGCAGGTTTCGCGCGAACGGTTCCAAGGTAGGTACTGGCACCGGCACAGACCCCGGCGCTGGCACGGGCACTGGCGCTGTCTCGGTCTCGGCCCCGGGTCCCGGCCTCGGCCCGCCCCCTGTGGTAAGCCCCCCTCCGTGTCCCCTGTCTACTGCGCCCTCGTCCATCACCCGGTCGTTGACCGGCAGGGGGAGGAAGTCACGACTTCGGTGACCAACCTCGATGTGCACGATATCGCGCGGAGTGCGCGGACCTACGGCCTGAAGGGGTACTTCGTGGTGAGTCCGATTGAAGCGCAGCATCCCGTGGTGCAGCGGATCGTCGATCATTGGTGCTCCGGCGCTGGGAAACACCGGTTTCCTGAGCGCGGGGAAGCGATTGCGCTGGTTCGGCTTTGCCTGTCAATCGACGATGCGATCGCCGAGATCGAGGCCGAGGAGGGGGAAACACCGCGATTGGTGGTCACCTCGGCGAAGTCCGGGGCCGGCCGCGCCTCCTACGCCGCCGAAGCCGCACGCATCCAGACCGAGTCTCGGCCGACCCTTTTACTATTCGGCACCGGGCATGGTCTCAGTGACCGTGTTTTGCAGCGTGCGGACGCTTTTCTGGAACCGATTCAGGGGCCGAGCAACTTCAATCATCTCTCGGTTCGAGCGGCCGTCGCCATCACGCTGGATCGGCTTTTCGCCGTGAAATCATCGACTAACAACCCGATTTGACCCCCTTTTGACCCCGTGCTAACTCCGGGCTCCGTTTCGTAAGAGGCTTAGTGATGAGTGGAACCGTTCCTGAAATCGATGCGATTGAGAAGTCGCAACTGCGTGACCGTCCCGCCTTCCGCGTGGGCGACACGATCAACGTCCACTTCCGTATTCGGGAGGGCGAGAAGGAGCGTATCCAGGTCTTCAAAGGCGTGGTGATCCGCAAGACGCGCGGCGGCGTGGGGGCGACGTTCACGGTTCGCAAGATCTCCGGTGGGGTCGGCGTCGAGCGTATTTTCCCGCTCCACTCGCCCCGTATCGAGAAGATCGAGGTGGCCGCGCGCGGCCACGTTCGCCAGTCGCGGCTCTACTACCTCCGTGGCCTGCGTGGCAAGAAGGCTCGTCTCCGCGAGCGCCAGCGCCACGCCAACGACTGAGCCCTCAGGGTTCTCGGATTGTCAGCGTCGATTCCCGGAACCCATTGGTCCCGGGCTCGTGGACCCACAGACGCCGCTCGGCGACCTCGCCGTTCATGACGCTCACGACGATATAGGCGCAGGGCCACATCAGCTGGCCTTCGTTCGCAAACGTCGCGGAATCCTCGTCCGAGAAGTATGCGCCCGCATCACAGTGCGAGTGGTAGATGACCTTCACCGGCCTGCCGCCGTTCTGCCCTTGCTCGAACGTGCGCGCCGCGCGTAACTCGTTGATCTTGAAATAGGTGTTCGACGTCCGAGGAAACGTGACGGGATCGAGCCGGTGGTATTTGTCCGCCTCGTTCTCCTCACGCTGAAGCGCGTCGAGAAGAGCAGGCTGGTCCGCAGGGCCGAAGACGAACCCGCAGCTCTCGCTCGGATAGCCCTCGAGCGCATGCTGCTCGATCTCGTCCATCACCGACTTTTCGATCTCGAGGTCACCCGAAATCCACGGCAAGGATTCACCACTCATAGTGTTTCTCCCACTTCATTGGTGCGAAGTACCGATCGCCCCGGTCGCAAGCGATGGCCACGACGCAGCTCGCCTCGGCGCGCTTCGCGATTTCCAGCGCTCCTGCCACATTCGCACCTGTTGAGTGCCCGACGTGCAAACCTTCCTGGGCAGCCAAACGGTCGGACATGTCCCAGCCAGCATCGGTGCCAACCGGAAGAATCTCATCGGGAAGCTTGGGGTCGTAAATCTCCGGCACGAGCGAGCTCGCCATGTGCTTGAGGCCTTCAAGCCCATGGAGCGCCTCAGCCGGCTCGACCGCGATGCACTCGATCTTGCGGGAGTGCTCTCGCAAGCGCCGCGTCGTGCCCATGCAGGTTCCGCTGGTTCCAAGCCCCGCCACGAAGTGCGTGATCTCGTCGCCAACTTGCTCGAGGATTTCAGCGCCGGTGCCGAGATAGTGCGCACGCGGGTTCGAGGGGTTCGAATATTGATCCGGGTAGAAGTAGCGGTCCGGATTCTCCGCGACCATCTTGCGCACCATCACAATCGCGCCGTCCGAGCCCTCCATCGGGTCGCTATAGATGATCTCCGCTCCGAACGCCTCGGTGATGTCCTTGCGCGCTTGTGACACGTTCGAGGGCATCACGAGGTGGATGCGATACCCCATCGCCGCCCCGAACAGGCTGTACGCCACGCCGGTATTGCCGCTGGTTGCATCGATGAGAATCTTGTCGTTCGTGAGCCGGCCATCTTCGCTGGCGTCCAGCATCATCTGACGGGCAGGGCGGTCTTTGACCGATCCGCCCGGGTTGGCGTACTCGAGCTTGAGATAGATCTTCGTCCCGGGTGCGTCCTTCTCGATCGTCCGCAAGCGTAGCATCGGGGTGTTGCCCACCGCCTCGACGATCGACTCCATCTTTCGAAAGCGCATCAGCCCTCGGTGCTCAGCGTCAGCTCTGGCGGAAACTCGCGCGCGCCTCCGATACCGAGAACCTCTCTGAGGTGCTCGACCGCCGAAAACGCGCCCATGATAGCCGCCGCTGGTTCTCGCAATGCCGGTGTTCCGGCGAACCGCGTCACGGCGCTCTCGTTTGGGGCGCGCACCGCCGCACCACTCTCGTCATGCGTGCAGCCTGCCCGTTCCAAATACTCCGCCGCCACAGCATATGCGTCCGCATCGGCGTCTGCTCCGCGATGAAACCCGGCGTGCAGCAGGCGCTCCTGGCCTGACTCGCCGATCTCGCCGAGAAGAAGCTGACGCGCGTAACGACGCCGTGCTGCGGCGTCGAGGCTCAACGCGAGGCCCCGCCCGCGATGGCCGGAACGATGCTCAGGGTGTCGCCCTCTGTAAGCGCCGTCTCGAGGTTGTCGAGAAAGCGAATGTCCTCGTCGTTCGCGTAGATGTTCACGAAGCGACGCACGCCCTTTTCATCACACAGGCGATCTTTCATGCCCGGGTGATTCGTCTCGAGGTTTTCGATGACCTCGGCCACCGTTCCGCCATCGGCGGAGACTTCGTCTGCTCCACCGGTCAGGGTTCGGAGGGGGGTTGGAATGCGTACCGTAACAGCCATGTTCGTTCCTTTCTGAGTCCTAACAGATGCGGGTTTGGATCAAGCGGCGCAAGCCGCCGTGTAACGCTCCACCCGCAAGTCCTGAATCTCTCCGGCGCACAACGGGCAATCGCTTCGCCGACGCACGAGCGTCTTGCGAAGCGCGCCCGCGAGCGCGTCATAGTGCCAAAGCTCACCCCCCGGGCGTTCGCCCCGGAGCAAGCGAACAACCAAAGCCGCCTCGAGCCCGCCAAGCACCCCGACGACAGGCCCGACCACGCCCGCCTCGGCGCAGGTCTCGATTCTGTCACGTGGGATGTCTTCGAACAGACAGCGAAGACACGCGGAG
>JBGUEF010000084.1:0-10585 GCA_041821485.1 Deltaproteobacteria bacterium | reverse complement strand
GGGGCCGAGCGCGTACCAGAAGCCCGTGCCGAGCCAAGGCTTCGGCCGGCCGCGCTCTTTCCACGCGCGTCGCGCCGCTTCGAACTGCAGATTCATCTCCGCGGGAGATGGGCCAAAGCTGAAACCGCAGAGTCCGTCCGCCCACTTCGCGGCCACTTGGATCGACTCCACCATGAGCGAGCCGGCGAGTAGCTTGGGTCCGCCTTCCTGGACGGGCGCGGGGCCCACAGGGAGGGCGCCCTCGACGACCGGTTCGCCGCGCCAGACGCTACGCATGGTTTCCACGCTGTCGGCGAGCCGGGTCAGTCGCTTGCCTAATGGGGCGTCGACGGATTGGTAGTCCTGCTCCCGTCCGCCGACCCCGAGGCCCGCAACGAAGCGCCCGCCAGACAAGACGTCGATCGTTGCGAGCTGCTTGGCGAGCATCACCGGGTGGTGCAGCATCGGGACGAAGACGCCGCTGATGATTTTCACCCGATCGGTGAGCACCGCGGCCGCCGCGAGCGCTGCCGTCATGTCCGGGTTGTAAAAGGAAATCCGTTCACCGGCCGCGATGCTCGCGAAAAAGCCGGCGTCGATGCGCTCGCACCACTTCAAAAAGGTGTCTCTGTCGAGGCCCGGTGCCATGACCGGAAGGTTCATCCCGATTTCCATACGCTCCTCTTTACGGCTCAAACGGGGGCTTTGCATCTCCCGGCGATGGCGTCTAGGACTGCTGGCACCATGCGAAACCCTAAGGATTTCTTCAAACCCATGGCCATTGGGGCGCCCGAGCCCGCGCGGGAGATCCCGTTCCGGCCGTCACGGATGATCCACTTCTTCGATCCCAGCAATCCCAAGATGGCGGCCAAGGCGCCGAGCATTGCGGCGAAATGCGATGTGCTTCTGGGCAACCTCGAGGACGCCGTCCAAGCGGACAAGAAGGTCGAGGCCCGCGAGGGCTTCGTCAAGATCGCCAAGGAGAACGACTTCGGCGACTGTCAGCTCTGGACTCGGGTCAACAGTCTCGATAGCCCCTGGTTCCTCGACGACATGTGGCAGATCGTTGGGGAGGTTGGCGACAAGGTCGACGTGATCATGGTGCCTAAAGTCGAAGGGCCCTGGGACATCCACTACGTCGACCGACTGCTTGCGCAACTCGAAGCACGTGCCGGTGTTAAGAAACCGATTCTCGTACATGCGATTCTCGAGACCGCGCTCGGCGTGGCGAACGTCGAAGAGATCGCTGGCGCCAGTCCACGCATGCAAGGCCTGAGTCTCGGCCCCGCCGACCTCGCGGCATCGCGGCGCATGAAGACGACCCGCGTCGGAGGTGGTCACCCCGGTTACCTCGTCCGCCAGGATCCGGACCCCGACAATCCTGACGCGCCTCGGGCCACGGCACAGCAGGACCTCTGGCACTACACGATCGCGCGCATGGTCGACGCCTGCGTCGCGAACGGCATCTTCGCCTACTACGGGCCGTTTGGAGACATCCGCGACACGCTCGCCTGTGAGGACCAGTTCCGGAACGCGTTCCTCCTCGGTTGCGTCGGCGCCTGGTCGCTTCATCCAGTTCAGATCGACATCGCCAAGAAGGTCTTCAGCCCGCCCGTGGACGAAGTGCTTTGGGCCAAGAAGGTGATCGAAGAGATGGGCGACGGCTCTGGCGCCGTCATGATCGACGGCAAAATGCAGGACGACGCAACGTACAAGCAGTGCCAGGTGATGGTTGGACTCGCTCGCATGCTCGCCGAAAAGGACGCCGACCTGAAGGCGGCCTACCAGTTCTGAAAGGAGTCACGATGAGTACGCACCATCGTCCACGACGAAGCGTCTTGTACATGCCCGGCGCCAATGCGCGGGCCCTCGATAAGAGCCGCGCGCTTCCGGCAGACGCTTTGATCTTCGATCTCGAGGATGCGGTTGCGCCCGACGCGAAGGAGAACGCCCGCACCCAGGTCATCCAAGCCGTCGAGACCGGAGGCTACGCGAAGCGTGAGATCTTCATCCGCACCAACGGGTTGAACACGCCCTGGGGCTATGACGACTTGGTTGCTGCCGCCAAGGCTGGCCCGGATGCGGTCCTGCTTCCGAAAGTCGAAAGCGCGGAAACGGTGCGGCAGGCCGAGTCGGTCCTACTGTCGCACGGCGCACCGCCCGAGATGGCGATCTGGTGCATGATGGAAACACCCCGCGCGATGCTGCACGCGGAGGAAATTGCAGATGCGAGTCCGCGCCTCGGTGGGCTGGTGATGGGTACCTCGGATCTCGCCAAGGATCTTCAGGCGCAGCACACGGCGATGCGGCTCCCGCTCATCACCGCCCTGGGACTGTGCATCCTGGCGGCGCGCGCTGCGCGAATCGCGATCCTCGATGGGGTCTATCTCGATCTGAATGACCATGAAGGGTTCGTTGATTCTTGTCGCCAGGGAGCGGAGCTGGGCTTCGACGGGAAAACCCTGATCCATCCGAAGCAGCTCGCGGCCGCAAACGAGGTGTTCGCGCCCTCCGAAGATGAGCTCAGGCTTTCCCGACGAATCATCGACGCCTATGCAGAGGCCGAAGCCCAGGGCAAGGGCGTGGTCCTGGTGGATGGCAAGCTCATCGAGAGGTTGCACGTCGATCATGCCAAGCGGGTGGTTGCGCTGGCCGAAGCGATCGCGGCGTAGACTCCAACGAGAAGAACGGCTAGTCTCGCCGTTCCAATATGCGCTTTTACGAATTCGAAGCGAAGCAACTCCTCAAAAAGCACCGGATTCCGCTGGTTCGGAGCGAGCTTGCACAGACGGCCGATGAGGCACAGAAGCTCGCCGCGGATATCGGCGGCCCCGTCATCTTGAAGCCCCAGGCCATCGCGCCCGGTCTCGCTGCTGCATCGATGAGGGAGGTGTCGGACCCTGCCGGCGCTAAGGCCGCCGCGGCAGAGCTCCTCGGGCTCGACGATGGTGGCCGTAAGCCCAACGGCATTCTCGTTGAGGCCAGACCGACCGGCGAGGCGGTCTACAGCCTGAGCTTCACCTATGACGGAACCACCAAGCGTCCCGTGGTCGCAGCAGCCGACATGGCTGGAAAGATCGACGACCTCGGGGATACTCACCCCGAGCGCATCGTCCGTCGACACTTCTCGGCGCTCTATCCGTTCTCCGACTACATCGCCAAGGAGCTCGCCAAGTCGCTCGCCCTCGAGGGCAACGACCTCAAGCGCATGACGCGCATCGTGTCCGGGCTCGCACGGCTCTTTCTCGAATACGACCTGGCGGATCTCGACGTCACGTCACTGGTCAAGCTCGGCGACGGGAACTTCGTCGTGCTCGACGTCGAAGCTGACCTCGAGATCGAAGCACGCCATCGGCAAAGGCCGATGCTCGACGAGCTCGGATTCGCAAAAGAGGACCTCCGACAGGTCCGCGAACCCACCGAGTTCGAGCTCGAAGGCGCACGGATCGACGAGGAAGATCCTCGCGGCATCATCAGCCCAATCGCTGAGTTCGACGGCAATATCGGCTTGGTCATTGGCGCCGGTGGCGGCTCCCTGACCTTGACCGACGCGGTGCGAAAGCATGGTGGCCGCCCGGCCAACTATGCGGCGATCGGCGGCAACCCCAGCGTGGACAAGGCTCGCAGGCTTACCAAGCTGGTGCTCACGAAGCCGGGTGTCGACAAGATCGCGGTGATGTCCAACGTGGTTTCCAATACACGCGCCGACCTCGTCGCGCGCGGCGTGATCAAGGGCATCACCGAGTTGGGGTTCGAGCCGGCGGACAAGATCTTGATCTTCCGGGTTCCCGGGGCTTGGGAGGCAGACGCAGCCAAGATCCTCAAGAAGTACGGGGTCGAGTACTGCGATCGCACGGTTTCGATCAGCGAAGCGGCCAGGCGTGCCGTTGAGAAAGTTGGGTAGAGGGATCCGCAATGGCCGTCATCGTTCACGAAGACTTTCAATTCATCGTTCAGGGCATCACCGGGCGTGAGGCGCTGAACTTCACTCGCGAGTGCTTGCAGTACGGCTCGAAGATCATCGGTGGCGTCACACCGGGCAAGGGTGGCCGCGAGGTGTACGGAGTTCCGGTGTACGACACCGTCCGTGAGATCACCGAGACACAAAGGGTCGATGGGACCATCATCACGGTGCCGCTCGCGTTTGCTCCGGATGCTGCCTACGAGGCGATTGACGCTGGCATCAAAGAGGTGATCATCATCACCGAAGGCATTCCACGCAAAGACGCGTCCGCCGTCGTCGAGTACGCAGCGCTCCACGGGGCTCGAGTCATTGGCCCAAACTGCCTGGGTGTCATCGTGCCCGACGTCTGCCGCTTTGGAAGCCTTGGCGGGCCCGCGGTCGACTGCCGCAAGGCCTTCAAGCCGGGGGTCGTCGGTGTCATGTCGCGTTCCGGCGGGATGACCACCGAGATCTGCAACGCACTGACCCTCTCCGGGCTCGGAGTGAGCACAGCGATTTCGATCGGTGGTGATCCGGTGATCGGTTCGACGTACGTCGACCTGATTCCCTTGTTCGAGGCAGACAAAGACACCAAAGCGGTGGTCATCTATGCCGAGCCCGGCGGCACCGCCGAAGCGGAGCTCGCACGCTGGACCCAGGAAAACAACAGCCGCCTTCCCATCGTGGCATTCGTGGCCGGTCGCTTCATGGACGAGATGCCCGGCATGAGCTTCGGCCACGCGGGGACGGTCGTGAACAAGAAGGTAGACTCCCCCGCCGACAAAATGCGCCGGATGCGAGAGGCTGGGATATCCGTGGCAGAAGAGATCGGCGACATTCCTAACCTCGTCCGAGAGCGCATCGGAAACTGAGCGACAGAGGAACCACCATGGCCATGTTCATACGCGTAGATGTCGACAACAGCGTCGTCGAGAAGACCCCCGGCCTGGCCGACAAACTCGTCGAAGTCTGCCCCGTGAAGATCTTCAAGCTCGCCCCCCAAGCAAACGCGGTCGAAGTCGTCGAAAACAACGTCGACGAATGCACCCTCTGCGACCTATGCACCCAAGCCTCCCCCCAAGGCGTCCAAGTCATAAAACTATACGAATAGGGGACACCTGGAGAGTGTCGCCTATGCGGTTAGGGCTTCTATGAAGTTGCGGTCGTGTAGGGGGTCGGCGGGGCGCGCGATCGGGGTTCCCTTGGCTGCCAAATCGGCGAGGAACGCGTCGACGACCTCGTCGATGGTCAGGTCGTCTTCGTGGCTGTGGTAGAGGGCCTGCCGTTCGGGGGTTGCGAAGACCTGCGCTTTCCACGAGACGCTTACACGCACCTCCTCGAAGGCGTAGCGTGCCCGTACCTCTTCCTGCTCGACGACCTCCCATCCGTCGCCGGACCAGCAGAGCTGGCTGTTTAGTGTCAGCCCCTTCGGAAGGGTTCGCTCGTCTGGGCCCACCGCTTCGACACGGTGGAACATGTAGTCGTTGTCACCGACGACCGCAGAGTTGCCGATGCACGGGCGGCTGATCGGGGACTGATCGCGACCGTCGGGCCAGTAAGTGAAGCCGCCGCCTTCCCCCTCGTAGTACCAGGCTACCGCCGTGACACTCGGCACGTACCAGTGGTCGAACAGTCCGGATTTCAGCATCGTGGCCAATAGCCAAACCGGAAAACAGGTTCGATCGATCCCCCGAAACGCTGGAATATCGACGTGGCCCGGGTCGACCTGCGCGATGGGTGGGTTGAGGTTCACGTACACGATCTGTGGGACGATGATCCCGCCTTCGAACATCTGTTGCGCCGCGTCGCGAAAGCCCTGATGCCCGAGAAAGACCTCGGCTCCTTCGACCAGCGGCTCATCATATGCCCAGTTCCCGCGGAACCAGGGCGCGATGAACATGGGTCGATCCTTCCGCCCCCGCTTCCCGGCATCGCTCAGTGCGGCCATCTCCGAAAGGTTCTTCACGTAGCGCTGCACCGTCCAATAGGGAGCGCCTCGAACCAGCAGCTCACGAACGATCGAGGGGTCGGGGAGCACGCGGTCGATGACGATCGGGGCTCTCGGCTGGTCGAAGTTCACGTGGGCGTTATAGCAGTCACAGTCCCACTTACTGGCACTGCTGGCCGCTGCTTCGACTGGATTTCTGCATGAATTCGGCCCTCTTGCGGCCGGGGGCTTGCACAACCTCGCTTTCGCGGTATCCGGCGCGTGGCAAATCGACCGATCGGACGAGCAAAACGATGAAAGACCTCAGTAAATACCGAAACATCGGGATCTTCGCCCACGTGGACGCCGGTAAAACGACGACCACCGAGCGCATCCTCAAGCTCACCGGCAAGATCCACAAAATCGGTGAGGTCCACGACGGGGCGGCCACCACTGATTTCATGGAGCAGGAGCAGGAGCGTGGCATCACGATTCAGTCCGCGGCCACCACGTGCTTCTGGGACGACCACCAGTTGAACATCATCGACACCCCCGGACACGTCGACTTCACGATCGAGGTCTATCGGTCCCTCAAGGTGCTCGACGGCGGCGTGGGCGTGTTCTGCGGGTCCGGCGGCGTCGAGCCTCAGTCCGAGACGAACTGGCGATATGCAAACGACTCCAAGGTCGCTCGCCTGATTTTCGTCAACAAGCTCGATCGTTTGGGTGCAGACTTCTACCGCGTCGTCGACCAGATCAAAAACATCCTGGGCGCCAAGCCGCTCGTGATGGTGCTCCCCATCGGGACCGAGGCCGATTTCGCTGGCGTTGTCGACCTGATCACGCGCAAGGCGTACGTCTGGGATGACTCCGGCCAGCCGGAGAACTTCGAGGTGCAGGAAGTCCCCGAGGACATGAAGGAACTGGTCGAGAAGTACCGGTTCGAGCTCATCGAGACGGCCGTCGAGCAAGACGACGAGGCGATGGAGCAGTATCTCGAGGGCAACGAGCCCGACATCGAGACGATTAAGAGGTGCATCCGCATCGGGACGCGCGACCTCGAGTTCTTCCCGACCTACTGTGGGTCTGCTTTCAAGAACAAGGGCATCCAGCAGGTGCTCAACGCGGTCGTCGACTACCTTCCCGATCCGACCGAGGTTCCGCCTCAGCCCGAGGTCGACCTCGAAGGTCACGAAACGGGAGAGTTCGCGCTCGTCGATCCGAGCCGGCCAGTGCGCGCACTTGCCTTCAAGATCATGGAGGACCGTTTCGGAGCGCTGACCTTCACCCGTATCTACTCGGGCACGATCAACAAGGGCGACACTCTGGTCAACACCTTCACTGGTAAGAATGAGCGAATCGGCCGCATGGTCGAGATGCATGCGGACGACCGAACCATTGTGGATTCGGCGCAGGCCGGCGACATCGTCGCCATGGTCGGCCTCAAGGATGTCCGTACCGGGCACACACTTGCGGACCAGAAGAATCCCGCGACGCTCGAGCCGATGGTGTTCCCGGATCCGGTCATTTCGCTCGCGATCAGCACGAAGGACAAGGCCATGAGCGAGAAGCTCGGCACAGCCCTCGGCAAGATGGTTGCGGAGGATCCGTCCTTCCATGTGGAGGTCGACCAAGAGTCCGGCGAGACCATTCTCAGGGGCATGGGCGAGCTCCATCTGGACATCAAGGTCGACATCCTTCGCCGCAGCCATGGAGTTGCCGTCGATGTCGGCGCGCCACAGGTCGCCTACCGCGAGACCGTGACCCAGGCGATTGAGGACAGCTACACGCACAAGAAGCAGACCGGCGGTTCTGGTCAGTTCGCCAAGATCGAATACAGCATCGAGCCCACCGAGCCCGGCGAAGGCTTCGTCTTCGAATCCAAGATCGTCGGCGGCAAGATCCCGAAGGAGTTCATTCCCGCCGTCGAGAAGGGCTTCAAGGTCATGAAGGAGGAGGGGCCCCTGTGTGGATTCCCTCTGCTCGACTTCAAGGTTACGCTGCAGGATGGCGGGTTCCACGCGGTCGATTCGTCGCAGATGGCGTTCGAGACAGCCGCGAGGGCAGCCTTCCGCCAGAGCATGCCCAAGGCTGGGCCGCAGCTCCTCGAGCCGATCATGAAGGTCGACGTCTTCGTGCCGGACGCCAATGTGGGCGACGTCATCGGAGACCTCAATCGCCGCCGCGGCATGGTGAACTCGCAGGAAAAGGGTCACACCAACGTCCGCATCAAGGCAGACGTCCCCCTCAGCGAGATGTTTGGCTACATCGGCGACCTGCGCTCCGCCACGTCGGGCCGCGGTCAGTTCACGATGGAGTTCAGCAACTACGCGCCGGTTCCGCGGAACATTCTCGAGCAGGTTCAGGCCGAGGTCGCTGAGCGCAAGGCCGCGAAGAAGAAGTAAGCGAACGGCTCGGGAACTTCTAGCCCGCGAGCTCTCGCTTGAGCACCTTGCCTGTTGCGTTGCGCGGGAGGGCAGCGATGAACACCACCTCGCGCGGGACCTTGTAGCTTGCGAGGCCCTGCTTCACGTGCGCCTTCACGTCGTCTTCGCTGAGGCTCGGGCCGGGCTTGAGGACGACGAATGCCTTGAGCCGCTGACCCCAGTCCGGGTCGCTCACGCCGATCACAGCTACCTCTTCGACCTGCTCGTGTCCGGCGATCAGGTCTTCCACTTCGCGCGGGAATACGTTCTCGCCACCCGAGACGATCATGTCGTCATCGCGCCCGTCGATGAAGAGCCGCCCGTTCTCGTCGAAGTGCCCGACATCCCCACTGCTGACCATCGAGCCCAGCCGTTCCTTGTCGTCGCCACTGGTGTAGCCCTCGAAGGAGATCGCATTGGACACGAAAATCCGGCCCGTCTGACCGGTCGGGAGCGGTTCTCCTTGATTGTCGAGGATCTTCACGATCGCGCCCAGCGGGGGCTTGCCTGCAGTGCCCGGCGCCGCCCGCATGTCCTCCGGTGAAGCCACGGAAGCCATCGCGACTTCGGTGGACCCATAGAAGTTGTAGAGGTTGTCTCCGAACGTATCCATCCACTCGGTGGCAAGGTGACCGGGCAGGGCGGAGCCGCTCGCAGCAGTGATGCGAAGTGAGCTGAGGTCGTACTTCCGTTTCACGTCGTCGGGCAGCGCGAGCATGCGCTGCATCATGATCGGGACGACTGCGAGCGAGGTGCATTGGTGTTCGGCGATGGCGCTCAACGTGGCTTCGGGATCGAAGCGCCGGGTCATGACGTACGTCGAACCTAGAATGAGGCCTAGTTGAAACTGTCCGAGGCCCCAGGAGTGAAAGAGTGGCGCTGAGATCATCGTGCGCTCGCCAGTCTTGAGCGGGATTGCGGACAACATCGACGCGATCGGAAGCATGCCTTTCGGAGATCCGCGCTTGGCCCCTTTCGGCGTACCTGTGGTGCCCGAGGTCAGCATCGTGAAGCGCGACTCGATGCTAGGCGGTTCGACATTGTCGTCAGCGTGGCTCGAGATCACATGCTCGATGCTTGGATCGTTGCCCGAGCCATACACGACGAATCGGGGCATGCCCTGCAGGTCTTCCAGCAGATTCGCGAACTCTTCGTCGTAGAGGAGGGCGCTGACATTCTCTCGACGGCTCACCTCCGCGAGCTGCGGCGCCGCGAACATCGTGTTCAACAGGACGGTGTTGGCGCCCACCTTGCAGCAAGCCACGATGGTTTCGATGAACTGCCGGTGATTGCGGCACATCACCCCAACCACGTCGCCAGGAGACACCCCCGCCTCCCGAAGACCGCGTGCCAACGCATTCGAGTGGCGATTGACCTCGTCGAATGTGGCCGAGCCCTCATCGTCGATGACGGCCACCGTATCGGGCTGCTTAATCGCTCCCACGATGATTCCCACTGCCGGTGATCGTCCCCAACCCTTTGCTGCCTTGACGATCCGTATCGTCTTGTCGGGCCGCATCGGCTTCAAGATTCCAGCCCGGTACAGGACTCGGATCACTTCTAGTTTCTGAGCAAAATTTCCCACGGCGGGCAGCCTAGCCCTTGATGATGGCGTTGTCAGCACGCGTGCCGGGGTTGTCTTCTAGGCGTGGAGGCGCGTACTCTCCAACCGCTGGCGCCACCGAGTGGGAAGGCCTACGTGTGAAGCGGACATGAAAGGAACTCAGACATCGGTCGACGAGAGGCTGGAGATTCCCAGGCTCGACTCGTCTCGCGGGAGGACGGTCGCAGCCGTAGCGGGTGTCGTGATCGTGGCGGCCGCGGTCACGACGTACTTCCTGATGCGCGACACCGAGGAGAACCCGTATCGGGTCGCCGTGGTTTCGCGGACTTCGATCGTGAAAGTGATCCGGGCGACCGGGCATCTGGAGCTCACCGATCAAGTCGAGGTCCCGGCGCCGTTCGAAGGGCAGCTCGTCGAGGTGCTCGTTCAGTCCGGGGATAGCGTCGAAGAGGGTCAGCTCCTCGCGCGACTCGACACGAGCTCCGCCGAGGTCGCCCTCCACGTGGCCCAGGCGGAGCTCGAAGTGGCTCGCGCGCGTGTCTCCGAGGCGGAAGCAGCCGCTCACCGAGCGACAGAGGCGCTCCATCGTACCGAGCGGCTCGCCAAGAAGAGCCTCGCCAGCAAGAGCACGCTCGAGACGGCGCGCTCTGAGATGATCAAAGCCCGCGCCTCGGTTCAGGCCGCGCGCGCCGAGCGCTCTGCCGCACAGAAGCGGGCGTCTCTGCGGGGCGATGAGCGCGAACGCA